>NZ_BAAASD010000020.1:0-135285 GCF_039532705.1 Streptomyces sparsogenes subsp. cuspidosporus
TCGACCGCAGCTTGGACGGACTGCCATGGATCAGCTTCTTTGGATCCTCACTCTCCCCCAGCTGCATCTCATCGACGGCCGCCCCCAGCGCGTTCGCCGCCGAGTCGGACTTGTCCCGGACCCAGTCCGCACCGCTCTCCCAGCCGACGTCATCCAGCCGGTCCGCCGTCCAGTCCCCCGCGTCGTCGATCGCCCCACCGACATCCTCGACCCGGTCCTCGACCCAGTCCTCGACACCATCCGGAACGAAATCTCCGAGCCCCATGCGCCTACACCCCCGTACCAGGACCACGGCATTCCGGATGAGAGTACCGGCTCTGTTCAGGGCGCCCGTTCGCCGTCCAGACTCACTATGAGTGAGGCCGGGCCGTCAGCCGTCAGGACGGTCGGGACCAACAGAACAAGGGGGAGACCAGCAGTGATCGAGACAGTGTTCCGGGGCGAGGAACTGCCCGTGGAGGACCGGTTCGAGAGGTGGCGCGACCTGGCGTTCGAGAGCCATTCGCCCCACGAGATCCGTACGGACCACACGGCCGACTTCCATGGCACCATGCGCCTGCTTGACCTCGGTGTCCTCCAGGTCACGACGTTCTCCTGCCCGCCCCTGGACTCCGCCCGGACCCCGGCGCTGATCCGCAGGTCCGACCCCGAGATCTACTACCTCTCGGTGCCCCTGCGCGGGCACATGGGGGTCGTCCAGGACGACCGGGAGACCCTGGTCGGACAGGGCGAACTGGTGATGATCGGCAGCTCGCACCCGTACCGGGGCCTCCTGGGCGCGGAAGGCGGCACGGTCTCGGCCGCGGAGATGCTGATCCCGCGGGCGCTGCTGCGGCGGCCCGCCGGCCTCGCCGACGAGCGGTCCGCCCTGAGGGTGCCGGGGCGATCCGGGATGGGCGCCCTGTTCATCGACTTCCTCACCGGCCTGGCCACCGACACCACGTCCTACGGATCCTCGGACTCCGCGCGACTGGGCGTCGTCGCGCTGGAGTTGGCCGGCGCCCTGCTCGCCCACCTGCTCGCTGATCAGGAGCCGCCCGAGACCTTCCAGCACGCCCTCGCCATGCGCGTCCACCGCTACATCCACCAGCATCTGACCGACCCGGAACTGACACCCGGGCGGATCGCGGCGGCCCACCACATCTCCGTCCGCTCCCTGCACCGCCTCTTCCACCGCCAGGACACCACGGTCTCCGCCTACATCCGCCGGCAGCGGCTGGAACGGGCCCGCCGCGACCTGGCCGACCCGGGGCTGCGTACCCGGCCCGTCCACGCGATCGCCGCCCGGTGGGGCTTCCCCCGGCCGGCCGACTTCACCCGCGCCTTCCGCGCGGCCTACGGGATGCCGCCCAAGGACTTCCGGCACCTCGCCCAGGGCACCTCCCGGCGGTAGCCGGGGGAGCGGCGCGATTGGCGTCCAGCGCCAAGCGGCTGGCGCTGAGTGCTAAGGACATGTCCGCGCCCGCCCCGGCAGACTCGTCGGTCGGGTGACGGGGCCGATGCGGCCGGAGCCCCGGGCCCGCTTCCCCCGCGGGGGAGAAATACGGGGAGAGGTAACACCATTACATTGCCATCGCTTCTGTGCTCACGAGAGTCGACGGCCTTCTCAGCGGCCTTCGCGACGACCTTCGCGACGGGCGACCGCGGTGGGGCGTCGCCGCGCGCCGAGCTGGAGCTGGGGTCCGTACGGCTGACCGTCCTGCGCTGTCCCGCTCCGCCCATTCCATCCGCTGCGCCCATTCCATCCGCTCCGCGCACTCCCTTCGCTGCGCCCGTTCCACCCGCGCCCGCGACGCCGGGGGCCCGGAGATCCGCCCGGAGCGGCGATCCGCAGACGTGGCGGCTGGTCCTGGTCTCCGACGGGCCGCTGACGCTGGGCCCAGCCCCAGGCGCCACCCGCCTCGACCCCGGCCACTTGGTGCTGTGGGACCCCGGCGAGCCGTTCGCCCCGGTGGCGGCCGACCGGGCCCGGCCGCCCCGGGCGCTGGTCCTGCACCTGCCGGGGACCGCACTGTCGGTGCCGCACCAGGCGCTGCGCGGCCTGGTGGCGCGGCCGGTGCCCTCGGAGGCGGGCCCGGCGGCCCTCCTCGCACGGTTCCTGGAGGGGCTGGCAGGGCCGGCCGCGACGGTGGAGACCCGGCAGGCGGCCTGGCTGGGGCGCGCCGCGGTCGACCTGGCGGTGGCCTTCCTCAGCAGCGTCACCGACCCGCGGGACGACGCGGCACCGCAGCCGCGCCGGATGGTGCTCCTGGGCGAGATCAGGTCGTACGTCGAACGCCATCTCGGCGACCCCGACCTGTCGCCGAAGGCGATCGCCGCGGCGCACCACATCTCGGTCCGCTATCTGCACCATCTGTTCCGGCAGGACGGGCAGACGGTCGGTGGGTTCGTCCGGCAGCGGCGGCTGGAGCGCTGTCGGGCCGATCTGACCGACCCGTGCCTCGCCGGGCAGAGCATGGCCGTGATCCGGGCGCGCTGGGGCTTCCATGACGCGGCCGTGTTCAACCGCGCCTTCAAGAAGGAGTACGGGATCACGCCCGGCGAATACCGGAGGCGCGAGGGAGTGCCCGCGGGGGCCCGGTAGCGGTCGCCGGTGGTGCCGAGGCCGGGCCGGCGTGGGACCGCCGGCCCGGCCATGGCGTTTGCGGTCAGGCGCGGAGCGCCGGCCAGGTGTCCTCTCCCACGATGCCGTCCACGTGGAGGTGGTGATAGCGCTGGAACAGCTTGACCGCCGCCCGCGTGTCGGGGCCGAACTGCCCGTCCACGCCGCCGGGGCCGATGTCGTACTTGCGGGCCTTGAGGATGCACTGCACCTGGCGGACGCGGTTGCCCTTGTCGCCGTACTGGGTGAGCGCGATACCGGAGTAGTAGCGGCAGGACTTCCACGGCTTCGGCGGTGAGGTCCTGGGCGGAGGCTGCGTCTGCTGGGGAGGGTCCGGGGCGGCCGTGGCGCTGCCGGCCGGGGGGTTCGGGCTGGCGGGGGGCTGGGTCTCCGCGGAGCCTCCGCCTCCGCCTCCGCCTCCGCCTCCGCCGCCGTTGCCGCCGCCTCCGTCCCCGTCCCCGCTGTTACCGTCGCCACCGTCGCCGCCACCGCCGCCGGCGGCCGGGGGGGTCACGGGGTCGGCGGAGGCCGACGTCGTTTCCGGCGACGGCTTCGGCGAGTGCTTCGCCACGGGGGACTTCGAGGCGTGTGGGTGCTGCGCGGGCTTGGACGCGGTCGCGGCCACGTTCTTCCTGCCGTCGTCGGAGGAGCCCATGCCCGGGACGGCGAAGGCCACCACGCCGACGGTCACCGCCACGACCGCCGCGGCCGCCGCCAGCACCAGACCACGGCGGCTCTTGCGCTCCGCCGGCTTCAGCGTGCGCTCCGGCGCGCCGCGGCGCAGGATCGTCAGCTGGTCCATGGGCGACACCGCGGCGGCGTGCCCGCTCCACTCGGAGCGGGCACGGATCAGCTCCGCGAGGGCCGCGGGCCACTCCGGCGCCGGCGTGTGCCGCCGGGCCGCGTCCACGACCTCCTGCGGACTCGGCCGCCCCGCCGCGTCCTTGTCCAGGCACCGGCCGATCAGCTCCGCGAGGGCCTGGTCGGACTCCGCCACCCTGGCCAGCACGTCTTCGCTCGGCGGTGAGTAGACCACGCGATGGATGACATCGGCCGTGGACCCCTCGCCGAACGGTGTTCTGCCGGTCGTGGCGTGTGCCAGCACCGAGCCCAGCGAGAAGACGTCCGACGCGGTGCCCGCCTCCCGGCCGTCCGCCTGCTCGGGGGACATGAACGCCGGGGTGCCCACGTGCTGGCCGGTCATGGTGAGCACGCTCGCGTCGGTGGTGTGGGCCACCCCGAAGTCGATGACCCGCGCCCCGTCCGCGCCCAGCAGCACATTGGACGGCTTGAGATCGCGGTGGACGATCCCCGCGGCGGCGAGCGTGGCGAGGGCCTCCCCGATCTCCCCCGCCAGCCGCCACACCACCGGCGCGGGCAGCGGCCCGAAGCGGCGCACCGCGTCGTCGAGGCTCGGCCCCGGGACGTAGGCGGTCGCCATCCACAGGCGCTCCTCCTCGTCGAAGCCCGAACCGAGCAGCCCGGCGGTGTACTTCCCGTGGACCCTCCGTACGACCTCCACCTCGCGCTCGAACCGGCGCCGGAACCTCGGGTCCTCGGCGTGCTCCGGCCGGATGACCTTGACGGCCACCAGCGCCCGGGCCCCGTACGTGGCCGCCCCCTCCGCGTCCACGCCCGCTTCCCGCCCGAGGTACAGCCGGCCCATCCCGCCGCCACCCAGGCGCGCGAGCACCCGGTACGGCCCGATCGCCACCGGATCCGACCGCCGCAGCGGCTCCGCGCCGAGGCGTTCGAGATCGGAGGTGTTCAGCTCTCCGGTCCAGGGGTGGGCCGGATCCCTGTCAGACATGGGGTTTCCTCACGGAGTTCCTGCTGTGGCGCTCCCGGGTCCGGCTCAGCCGTTGCCGCCGGCCTGGGAGATGTTCTTCAGAACCGCGTCGAACTTCCTCTGGAACTCGTCCAGGGACTGCTTGATCTTGTTCAGGTCCGCCTGGGCGCCGCTCCAGGCGGAGCGGAACTCGGCGGCGTGCTTGCCGTCCCAGTGGCTCTGGTCGCTCAGGATGTTCCCGGCGGCGGAGAGCTGGCTGATGGACTGCTGGAAGCCGCCGTCGATGATGCTGAGGAACTTGCGGCTCGCGGCGTGTGCGGCGTCGTCGACCTTTACGGTGCCTGCCATGATGATCTTTCTCCTGTGATGTCGGCTGTTTCTCGGGCCGTCGATCAGATGACTGATCTCCGGCGGGGGTGTCTTGGGGAGTGGCGCCCGCGGCGGGTCACCACAGTGGAGGTCTCGGGCTGGTGCCGGGCACGCGTACCGGAGGCGGCTGCGTGGGCTGCTGCCCGTCCCACAAGCGCAGGGCGTCGTTCAGGAAGCTCCCGTTCCGCGCGGTCCACTTGCCCATGTCGTTTCCGGGCCTGAACGGTTCGCCCGGCGGCTTTTCGCTCAGGCGCTTTTCCCAGTCCTCCAAGTCTCGTCCCTGGAACAGGTCCGAGAGAATGTCGGGCCTGTTGCGGATGCTCCCGTGCTTGCCGTCCCGGTCCGTGACATCGGCCATGGCGCCCATGATCGCCGCGATGTACTCGATCGAGCCTTTCGGCGTGGCCAGGATCGCCTCACGCTCGAACAGCCCCCTGCGGGGGAGGTATCCGCGTTCCTCGATCTGTTTGACGACCGAGGTGTCGATATGGACCTTGCCCGGTCCGATCGCGTGCCGGCCGAAGGGCGGCGGCACATTGGGGGGAATCGGTGAGGGAAAGGGCTGCCAGTTGTTCACGATCCCTTCCCATGCGATGGCGGCCACGATGGCTTTCGGGTCGATGTTCCGCCGCTTCGCTTCCCGCAGGATGATGTCCCGGTTCAGCTCCACCCAGCTCAGGACGGCGTCCTGCTCCCGGGAGTATGTGCTGCCGTCGGGGTCCACGGACGGGTACGGAAGGTGGCCCGCGAACCAGAGCTCGTAGGAGAGATCCGTGGAGTCGCTGGGAGGCTGCGCGCCGCCCGGCCATGTCGGTATGCCGGAGGAGAGGACGCCGACCAGTTTGCCCCGCCACAGCGGGTCCTTCGACATCGGTCCCTCGAAGAGATCCCGCAATTGACCCTGACTCAGGGAGCTCGCGAAGTTACGGGCCGCCACCGGGTTGGCCGCGACGCTGTCGAGGAACTGCGTCTTCTGGGCCGCGGTCAGGTAGTGGTCTTCCAGGTTCACGGCGAAGCGGACGGTGGGGACGGGCCGGGCGAGCCGAGTGTTGACGCTGTCGCAGACCTTCTTGTCCAGCACGCCGCTCGAATAGGCGCTCACGAGTGCCGGAATGCCCCCGAGCGCCATGGCGGTCTCGATGTGCCGCTCGTCCAGGTTGTTGTAGAACCCCGCGCTGAAGTACGGGTCGTTGCCGTGCTCGGCGAGTTCCCTGACGATGCCGGAGACCTTGACCGGCTGGGCGTCCATCAGGCGCTTGGCGAGTGCGGCCCCGGCGTTGATCCGTGCCTGGTGCAGGGCCTCGGTCCGCAGTTTCTCGAAGGTCGCGTCGACGGTTTTCTCGTGGGCACGGATCGGCTGGTTCGGCCTCCGTACGAGCACACCTCCTGCGCGCAGGAACGCCTGGCCGACGGTCCTCACGTCCCGGTCGGTGTCATACGCGGCCGCCACCTGCCTGGCGACATTCGCGTCAATGGCCTCGGCGACGCAGGGCCCACCGCCGTTCTCATATGCCATGAGAGACGGCGTCAGCACGTTGCGCACCCAGGTCTGGAGCTGCTCGGCACCCTGGGTGCACACATCGGAGTACCTGGCGAGGTACTCGGGAATCGCGGAGACGGTGGTCATGTCGCCTTGCACCTAATGCTTGGTCTTCTCGGCCTTTTCGGCAGCGCGCGCCGCGGTGGTCGCGCTGTTCACCTGCGACTGGTATCTGAGGGCCGCTTCCTTGAGCGCGGTGAGCGCCTTCTGCTGGCGCTGGAAGTCGGTTTCGAAGCGATCGCGTTTCGCGCCCTGCCAGTTGTCGCTGTGCGGACTGCCGAAGAGGGTGTGACGCTGGCCGTTGCGCAGCCAGATGAACCAGTCCAGTTTCTCGACGAGCTGGGAAAGCTGCTGACTGAGCCGAGCGGCGACGGCGAAGTCGTACTTCGGTGGCATCAGTCGGTTCCCCCTGTGTGGTTCACGCGAGAATTCTCCGCTCGGGGGTGCGCCGTGTCATTGACCTCGGGCGCACAGTCCATGTGCCTTCCGTGCAATGCGGCATATGCACACGCCCGTGGGTCAGTTGGCGACCTGCACCCCCGTCGCGATCCCGTCCACCACGAGGTAGCCCCGCCCCGGCAGCGGCTCCATGCGGTCGTAGCGGGGCAGTTCGGTGCCCAGGAGGTCGCCGTCGAGGTCGTGGTCGGGGGACAGGAGGACGCCGCAGCGGCTGTCGCGGGCGCGTTGGGTCCAGTGGCCGTAGGCGCGGCGCAGGGCGTCGGCGCGGCCCGCGGCGATCAGATGGTGGCCGGCGGCGGGGGAGGAGAGCCACTGTTCGAGGAGGCCGCGCTCGTCGTCGACCGTGTCGGCGTCGTCGGCCAGCAGCAGCGCGGACCGGTCGAGGGGGAGGGCCAGGAGGGCCTGCTCCAGGTCGTCGTACGTGGTGGCCAGCGCGGTCAGCCCGGGCAGGTCCCGCAGCGGGGAGCGGCGGGGGGCGAAGCCGACGAGCGCGGGCGGGGCGTCGGCGGAGGCCGCCACGAGGCGGGCGACGGTGCACAGCGCCGTGCTGCGGCCGGACCGCTGGGGCCCGGCGATCAGCGCGTGCTCGCGCTCGTACAGCCGGAGTCCGGCGCAGCCGAGGGTGTCGGAGTCCAGGCCGACGGGGAGCCACCAGGGGTCCGCGGCGGTCCGGGCCGGGGCGGTGAGGGCGGTGGCCGGGACCTCGGTGGGCAGCAGCCCGACCTCCGGCGCGGAGCGTGCGGCCCCGGCCCAGCGGGCGGCGGTCTCGGCGACGGCCGCCGTCAGGTCCTCGCCCGGCCAGCCGATCTGGATCACCTGCCGGTTGGCGGCCACGACCGCCCGACCGGGTACGGGGGCGGGGACCGCGCCCCGCGGCACGTCGAAGTATCCGTACTCGCCGGGGTCCGCCAGCCGCAGCAGCAGCTTGGTCTGGGTCAGGGCGGACCAGGCCGACGGCACGGCGCCCGAGCGGTCGGCGCTGACCGCGAAGCGGATGCCGACGGCCGGGCCGTCGGCGTAGACCCGGGCGAGCTCGTCGATCAGGTTCATGCCCGCCACGTCCTTGTCGAGGTCCGACAGGAGGGCCCCGAGGTTGTCCAGCAGCACCAGCCAGTCGGGAGCTCCCGCGGGCCCGCGGGCCTTGCGCTCGTCGAGCTCCCGGCGCAGCAGCTTGATCAGCCGCACTTGGCGCTCCCGCTCGGCCGACCCGATGTGGGCGCCGGTGTGCGGGAGGGCGGCCAGCGGGGCCAGGTCGCCCGCGCCCAGGTCGAGGGCGAAGAGGTGGAGCCGGTCGGGTGGACTGGAGCCGGCCGTGGCCAGGGCGAGCGCGGCCAGCGCGGTGGAGGTGCCCGAGCCGCCGCCCCCGTAGATCAGCAGGTTTCCGGCGGCCGGGTCCCAGCCGACGGGGTACTGCCGCTGGCGGTCGGGGTCGTCGGCGAGCGCCCAGGCGGGCAGCCCGGCGGCCTCGGTGTGCAGGCCCTGGTCGGCGACCGGGGGAAGATCCGCGCGGTGGACGACGTCGGGCAGCGGATCGGGCCAGGGCCGCCGGGGCGCGGCGAATCCGGCCAGGTCGGCGGCGTGCCGCGCGGCCATGACCAGCCGCCGCAGATCGGTCTCGCCCTCCGTGCCGTCGGTGGCCGCGGTCAGCACCGGCATGCCCAGGACGAACGGGGCGAGGGTCACCGGGGCGGTCACCGCGGCCTTGGGGGTGACGCCGGTGGACAGCGCGGTCTGCACGGGCAGCACCTCCCGGGCGCTGAGCCGGTAGTAGGCGCGGCCCCACTGGCGGGTGCCGATCCCGGCCGCCGCCGGGTTGTCGATGACGTCCTGCGAGTCCCCGGTGGACTCCAGGCGCAGGGCGATGCGCAGTTTGACGTTGTTCTTGATGGCGTCGTTGACCGAGCCGGCGGGCCGTTGGGTGGCCATGATCAGGTGGACGCCGAGGGTGCGGCCGCGCTGGGCGATGCTCACCAGCGAGTCGACGAAGTCCGGCAGCGCCTTGACCAGGGTGGCGAACTCGTCGATCACCACGGCGAGCCGGGGCATCGGCTCCATGTCGGGGCGGGCGGTGTCGCGCATCCGCTGGTAGTCGCGTATGTGGCCGAGGCCCACCTCGCGCAGCAGGCGCTCGCGGTGGCGCAGCTCGGCGTCCAGACAGCGCAGGGCGCGCTCGCTGAGCTGTTCGTCGAGGTCGGTGACCAGGCCGACGGTGTGCGGGAATTCGGCGCACTCGTCCAGGGCGCCGCCGCCCTTGTAGTCCACCAGCGCGAAGGTCAGGTGCTCGGGGTCGGCGTCGGTGGCCATGCTCGCGATGAGGGTGCGCAGCAGCTCGCTCTTGCCGGAACCGGTGGTCCCGGCGATCAGCGCGTGCGGCCCGTCGTCGTCCAGGTCCACGGTGAACAGATCCCGCTCGCTGACCCCGAGCACGGCCCGCACCCGCAGGTCGGGGACGCGCCTGCGCCACCGCTCGCCGACCTCGGCCCCCGAGACGGCGGCCAGGTCCAGCAGCGGCAGCAGGGAGATACGGTCCGGCAGCCCGGCGCCCTCCACCCGCAGCTCCGGGTCCTCGAAACGGGCCAGCGCCCGGGCGGTGGCACGCGCCCCGGTGTCCGGCATGCCGTTCAGCAGCACGTCCGGCACCACCTCGTCGGAGGCCACATCGCGCACCCGCCCCCGGCCGTCGGACGCGGCGGTGACCACCGAGGTGCACAGGGCGGGCAGCCGGGTGGTGAGCACCAGGGCGCCGCAGCGCAGGGTCCGGTCGGCGAGCAGGTCCCGCAGCGGGCAGGGCCGGCCCTCCAGCAGGGTGGCGCCGTCCACGACCACCAGCAGCACCGGTCCGGCGTTGTCCTCCGTACGCCTGGGCGCGGCGGCGCGCAGGGCGCGGGCCAGCGTGTCCGCCTGCTCCGGTCCGGCCGCCACCAGCCGTGTGGTCCCCGACTGCGGATCCGCGCCGTGCGGCAGCCACTTCGTCCAGTCCCAGTCGGCCAGCCGCTCCGGGTCCACGAACACCGCGAGCGTCACATCCGCCGGCCCGCTGCCCACCACCGCCTGGCACAGCAGGGAGCGGGCGACGGCGAGGGCCGCCCGCCGGTCCCCCTCGAACCCCACCGCCTCGCCCGCGGACACCCCGACCACCACCGGCACCTGCGGCAGCACACACCGTGCCGCCAGGATGTCCGCCACCTCCGGGGCGGGCCCCGCGGAGTCGGTGTCCAGGGGCGGGGCCCAGGGGAGATCGGCGGTGCCCACCACCGCCTTGAGGAAGTCCGGCGCGCCGGGGCGCCGCTCCCACAGGGCGACCCCCGGCGCGGTCGCCCGGTGGACCACCTCCGCGGGGTCGGGGTGGGCGGCCCGGCGGTGACGGATCTCGGACGCGTGGCGCGCGGCCACGGTCTCCTCGAACTGTTCGACCCGGGCGGCGTGGTCCCGCATCCCGCGCCGGAAGCCGACCCGGCCCCGCAGGCGCTCCTCGGCGAAGTTGCCCACGAACATCAGGGGGGTGAGCGCCGCGATGGCCGCGTAGCGGACGTCGTGGGTGAGGGCGACGATCACCCCGGCGAGGACGAGCGGGCCGAGCATGCTGGAGATGGAGAACGGGGCCTTGTTGGCGCGCGGCGGCGGCGAGGGGGCGGCGAGCCGCGGCGGCTCGGCCGGCCTGCCGCCGCGCGGCGCGCGGTTGAACGGCAGAGTGCCGCCGGGCCCCACCTCGCGGACGGGGTTGACCCGCTGCACGGGGCCGAGGCGGTCCGGCGGCAGGACGCGCAGCAGCACCTCGCCGCCCAGCGAGACCAGGTCGTCCGGCTGGACCCGGGCGGCCTTGGAGATCCGTTCGCCGGACACGTCGGTGCCGTTGGCCGAGCCGAGGTCGGTGATGTGCGCCTGCCCGTCGGCTGACACCTCAAGCGCGGCGTGCAGCCGCGACACCCCCGTGGCCACGACCCGCACATCCGCCTCGGCGCCCCGGCCGATGACCGTCCTGCCCACCCGCAGCGGAATGCTCCGCCCGGCCTCCAGCCCGCCGACCACCCGCAGCACGGCCGCCGCCACGCGTGGCGCGCCGGCGGAGCCCCAGCCGGCGCGGGCCACCCGCGATCCATGGGCGAGACCGGACTCGGCCAGCCCCGTCTCCGGCGGGGCCGTCCGCCCGTCGACGCTCAGGCCGCTCGCGGGGATGTCCAGGGCCGCGGCGAGATCGGCCAGCGTGGCGTTCGGCCGGCCGACGCGCAGTTCCATCTCCCGCTCGGTCTCGCCGTCGGCGTAGACGATCCGCACCGCGCAGTCCCTCCAGGGTGGGTCAGGGGACGAAGGGGCGCGTCGAGTCTGCCGCAGACCGGGCCGTCAGGCATTGACACCGGGTGCAGAATCGTTGACCGAGCGCGCAATGCCCGCACGCCGCGCCCCCGCCGCGGCCTCGGGATTCGCGTGTCCTCGCGTCGGCGGGGTCGTGCCGGGTGGGTGATCGCCACCTGATCTCCGCCGCCTGATCGCGCGACGCCCCGCCGCCGTCGTCACGCGGGGTGTGCGCGTCACGCAAGGGCCTACGGGCCGCGGCGTACCGGGCCAGGTGGTGCGGGCACGGGGAATGGATGCACGCTGGGAGTGGATACGCGCAGGCACAGTCCGGAGGTGATCGTCATGCCACAGTCCACCGTGGGTTGGCATGTCGAATTGGAGTTTGACGAGGACAGCCGCCACACCCGCGCCGCCGCCCTGGTCCGGCTCGCCGACGGGAGCGAGGTACGGGGCCACGGCTCCGCCAGCCGGGCCCCCGCCGACTCCAACCAGCCGCGGGTCGGCGAGGAGATCGCGGGCGCCCGGGCGCTCAACGAACTGGCGACGAAACTGCTCGACAAGGCACACGGCGAGATCGACGCGGCCTCCGGTCGCACGTCACACCCGCTGCATCTGACCCAGTGAAACGGCGGGCGCGCGGCGGCCGGTCAGCGCCCGGTCATGGGGCGGCCTTCGGAGGCTCGATGCCCAGAGTGTGGCTGAAGATGTTCTTCGGGTCCCAGGCGGCCTTGACCTTCCGCAGCCTCGGGTAGTTGTCCTTGAAATACAGCGTGGACCAGGGGACGCCCGAGGTGTTCACGGCGGGGTCGGCCAGGTCGTCGTCCGGGTAGTTGATGTAGGCGCCGTCCTTCGGGTCCGGCACCCCGTGGGTGTCGGCGTAGAACTCGCGGTACAGCCTGCGCAACCAGTCGACCTGGGCGGCGTCCCGGTCGGCGGCGGCCCACGCCGCCGTGTACTGGACGCGCATCACCGCGTCCCGGTGCGGGAAGGCGGTGGCGTCGGGGGCCACCGCGCCGATCCGCCCGCCGTAGCTGGCGATGCCCACCGAGCCGAAGAGCAGGGTCGGGTCCTGCTCGCGGGTCAGGTTCTCGTAGATCGCGGAGAGCTGGGCGTCGGAGAAGCCCTTGCGCAGATAGCCCGACTTGATCTTGAGCCGGTAGCTGTCGGAGTTCGGGCCGCCCAGCGCCGCCGCCAGCCACGGCTGCTCGGTCTTCACCACGTTGACCGGGGCGCCCACCCCGGCGCCGACGGCGCCCAGATAGTCCTCCAGCAGGTCGGCGGCGTCGGCTCCGAACACCTGCCCGCTGGCCAGGTTGAGGTCGTTGGCCTTGCGGCCCACCGTCAGGTCGGCGTACAGCCGGGTGGCGGGGGCGCCGACCGCGCTGTTGCGCTCGCACCAGTCCATGTGGTTGCGGATCAGCCGGGTGAACTTGGTCTTGTCCAGGTCCAGGGCCTGCCACGGCCACTGGGCGGAGAAGGCGATCGCGCTCTTGGGCGCCCGCGGCAGCAACTGCCCCGGGTCGGTGCCCTCCGCGCCCGGTGTGCGCAGCCAATAGCGGGTCACCACGCCGAAGTTCCCACCGCCGCCCCCGGTGTGGCCCCACCACAGCTCGCGGTTGGGGTCGGACGCCTCACGCGTGGCCACCACCGCCCGCGCCCTGCCGTCCGCGTCGACCACCACCACCTCGACCGCGTAGAGGTGGTCCACCACCAGCCCCATGGCCCGGGACAGCACACCGTAGCCGCCCCCGCAGATGTGGCCGCCCGCCCCGACACCGGGACACCACCCGGCCGGGATCGTCACCCCCCAGCCGAGCACCAGCCGCCGGTAGACCTCGCCCAGGGTGGCGCCGGGCTCCACCGCGAAGGCGCGCCGCGCCGGGTCGTACCCGACCTGCGTCATCCCGGACATGTCGATGAGCACCCGCACGGCCGGGTCGTCCACCCACCCCTCCGCGCAGTGTCCGCCACTGCGCACCGCCACCCGCCGGCCGGAGTCCACCGCCTCCTGGACCGCGGCCACCACCTGCTCGGTCGAGCCGACGACCCACACCTGGTCCGGGGTGCCCACCCAGCGCTTCTGGCCGCGCCGCACCAGATACGTGTAGCGCGAATCGTCGGGGCCGGCCTTGACCGGGCCGAGCGGGGGCGCGCAGTCCGCCCGCCCGGTGCCCTCGGCGGCGCCGGCGGGGGTCTGGAGGGATAAGCCCCCGACGACCCCGGACGCGGCGACGGTGGCGCCCCGCAGCAGTTGACGGCGGTTGACCCCGGACATGGTCATCTCTCCTCGGGAGGCTCGGTGGAGGGGTGGGGGTGGTGTGCGTGGGCGGGGTGCTCTAGAGAACCGGTGCCCGCGGCCCGTCGGGCGCCGTGTGACGCCCTTCGACGACGGCCCGCGCGACCGCGGCGACCTCCTCCTGGCCAAGCCGCCGGTACCCGTCCTCGGTGACGAGGGCGACGAGGGGGAACAGCCGCCGGGTCAGGTCGGGGCCGCCCGTGGCCGAGTCCTCGTCCGCCGCGTCGTACAGCGCCTGGACGACGGCGGTGACGATGTCGCCCTCCGGCATGCCCTCCCGGTAGAGCTTCTTCAGCGAGCCGCGGGCGTGGACCGAGCCCGAGCCGGTGGTGGCGAAGCCCGACTCCTCCGAGCGGTTGCCGGTGACGTCATAGGAGAAGACGCGGCCCCGGCCCTTGTTCAGGTCATAGCCGGCGAAGAGCGGAACCACCGCCATGCCCTGCATCGCCATGCCGAGATTGTCCCGGACCATCTTGGTGAGCCGATTGGCTTTGCCGTCCAGGGACAGGGGCGTGCCTTCTATTTTCTCGTGGTGCTGGAGTTCCAGTTGCAGGAGCCTGACGAGTTCCACCGCCAGGCCCGCGGTGCCAGCGATGGCGACGGCGGAGTGTTCATCGGCCGGGAACACCTTGTCGTATTCACGGTGCGCGATGAGATTGCCCGAGGTGACGCGCCGGTCGCCGGCCACCAGCACGCCGTCCGCATAGGTCGCCGCGATGACGGTCGTGCCGTGGGGCGCCTGGAAGTCGCCCCGCGCGGGCGGCAGATGACGCCCGGCGGGCAGCAGATGAGGAGCCTGCGCGCTGAGGAAATCCATGAACGAGGAGGTCTCGCGGGACAGGAATGCGGGTGGCAGAGCGCCGTTTCGCGAGTCGAAGGTCATGCGCGTTCCTTCCCGAGAGGCGTCGGCGGCTCCTGCTTGCCGCACATTACCCCACCCCCGCCCCGGGCAATCCATGAAGAGAGTCACGCCGGGCCGTGGTCGAAAAACACCGCCTGATGAGGGGCGTTGGAGAGAATCTGGCATTTGGCTGCCACCCCCGAGGTGTTGACCTCGGGCACCCGGCCGTACGAGGGTGTGGGTGATTTCCGAAGTCCGGCACGTGGGGGAGCACCGGGCTGAGCTTCGCCCACCCGCTCCGGTTCCCGACGCGCACCCCTGTCCGGTTCTGCGATCCGTTTCCCCCTTTCCTCTTCCTTGTGATCCGTCGCCGAGCGCGCGCCCGCGCGATGGCTTGATCATGCCTTTTGCCAGAAGGGATGCCTCATGTCTCGTCCGCTCAACGCCATGAACGTGCCGGGAAGAACCAGCTTCCTGGAGGAGATCCTCCGCGGCGCGCTCCGACTGGACCTCGTGCATCCGTTTCCGGCGCAGCCGGAGAGCGACCGCAAACAGGGCGACGCGCTTGTCGCGGATGCCAAGGAGTTCGCCCGTGGCTTGGTCGACCCCGCCCTTGTGGAGAAAACGGGGGAACTGCCCCGGGAAGCCGTCAAACGGCTGCGGGAGAGCAGTTACGTGAAACTCCAGAGCCCACGGGAGGTCGGCGGCCTCGAACTGTCCGATCTCAATACCTTTCGCGTCGTTCAGGCCATTTCCAGCTGGTCGCTTCCGCTCGGCCTGGTGGTCGCGGTACAGAATTCCATCGGCTTCGCCCCGCTGCTCCGGCTTCTTCCCGAAGGCCCGTTACGCGACATGCTCACCGAGCGGGTCGCGCGCGGGCTGATATCCAGCTTCGCCGATACGGAACCCTCCGGCGCGGCCAATCACCGGCGGGAGACCGTCGCGGTTCCCACCGAGGACGGGCACGCCTACCTCGTCAGCGGCGAGAAGGTATTCAGCGGCAACGCGCCCTTCGCGGAACTGCTCGGGGTGGTCGCCACCGTCCAGGAGGACGGCCGGGAGATACGCCGGCTCGTGGTCGTCGACCCGGACGCGCCCGGGGTGCGGCGGTCGGCCGAGCACGAGTTCATGGGCATCAAGGGCTTCCCCAACGGGGGGTTCACCCTCGACCGGGTGCGCGTGCCCCGGGACCACGTCTTCGTGGAGAAGCCCAGCGCCCACGACGTACGGATCACCGCCCAGGCCGGCGGGCTGGCGATCCTGGGCCGGATGTACCTCATCGCCGCGCCGTCCCTGGCCATCTCCAAGCTGTGCCTGCAGTGGTCCCGCGAATTCGCGGTGCGGCGCCGCGTGGACGGTGTCCCGCTGGCCGAGTACGAGGAGATCCAGCACCTCATCGGCCAGTCCCTCGCCGACACCTTCGCGCTCGAGGCCGTCGCCGAGTGGAGCCTGCTGTGCGAGGACGCCGGCCTCAACCCGCTCTTCGAGCAGGCCGTGGCCAAGAACCTGTGCTCCCTGCTGTGCTGGGGCGTCGTGGACCGCACCATGTCGCTCTACGCCGCGGAGGGCTATGAGACGGCGGCCAGCAAGGCCCGGCGCGGCGCCCCGCCCGTACCCCTGGAGCGCTCCTTCCGCGACGCCCGCAACCTGCGGATCTCCGGCGGCGTGGACTTCCAGCTGGACTACTGGCTCTCCAAGCTGGCGATCTTCTCCTACCACCGCGCGGACGCCCTCGACGACGGCGAGGGGGCCCGGCAGGCCGCCGGGGCGCGGCAGCGGCTGGCCGCCGCGCTCACCCCGCGCAACCAGCGCCACCTGGACCGACTGCACCAGGCCGTGGAGGAGTTCCGCGACTGCTGCGCCCGGCTGGCCGAGACCTACCCGGACGACGAGGCGCTGTTCGCGCAGGAGCACACGCTGATCGCGGTCGCCCGCTGGGCCACCGAGGCCATGGCCGCGAGCCTGGTCCTCGCGCGGGCCGCCCGGCGCGCCGGGGAACACGACACCGAGGCGCAGGACCTGGCCGACATCTACTGCACCGGGGCCCTGCGCCGGATCGCCGGGTACGCCCGCGAGGCGCGGGAGGAGGAGCGGCCCGACACCGGGCGGGTGGCCCGGCGGTGGGTCACCGGAGACGGCCACGGCGGGCTGCTCGACGACATCGTCCCCGACGGGTCGTAAAGACGGGTCGTAAACCTCCCCACCAGGGCACGCAGGCCCAGGCACCCGCACCCCGGCGCGCGCAGGAAGAGGAAGCAGGAACAGTCATGGCTGCCCGTCCGTCCCACCCCCTGTCCCCGTCCCAGTCCGGCATCTGGTACGCCCGGAGCCTGGATCCGGCCAGCCCCGCCTACAACTGTCTGCAGTACCTCGACATCCAAGGAGCGGTGGACACCGGTCTGCTCCTCGACGCCATCGGACGCGTGGTCGTGGAGGTGGACGGACTGCACGTCCGCTTCGACGGCCGGTCCGACCCACCGCGTCAGATCCCGCTGCCACCCACCGCGCCGGACATCCCCGTGCACGACCTGACCGGCGAGCCCGAGCCCCTGGCCGCGGCGCACACCTGGCTGCGGCAATTCCTGCGCGTCCCCTTCGACCTGGAGGCCGGCCACGTCGCCGACTTCGCGGTCCTGGAAGTCGCCCCCGGACGCACTTTATGGGCGCAGCGCTACCACCACGCCGTCACCGACGGCCACGCCTTCAACCTGATCACGCACCGGGTCGCCGAGGTGTACCGCGCGCTGAGCACGGGCGGCCCGGTCCCCCCGGCGCGGTTCCAGAGCCTCGGCGACGCCCTGGCCGAGGTGGCCGACTACCGCGCCTCGGACCGGTTCGCCGCCGACCGGGCCTACTGGCTCGACCGCTTCGCCGACCGCCCGGAACCCCTCGACCTGACCGAGGGGAGCGGGGCGGCCGTGGCCGCGCACGAGGTGCGCCGGCTGGCCTTCACCCTGCCCGCCGCACGGCACCGGGCCCTGCGCGCGGCCGCCCGGGAGGCGGGCACCAACTTCCCCCGCGCCCTGATCGCCACCATGGCCGCCTACACCGCCCGTATGACGGGCCGTGAGGACATCGTGGTGGGCCTGGGCAGCCGCAGCCGCGCCACCCCCGGATCCGAGCGGTTCCCCGGGATGATGTCCGACGTCCTGCCGCTGCGGCTGAGCGTCACCGCCGACACCACCTGGTCGCGGCTCCTCGCCGACACCCACGAGGCCGTGGCCCAGGCGATGGCCCACCACCGCTACCGCAGCGAGGACCTGCGCCGGGAACTCGGCTGGCCCGAGCGCAGACGCTCCGCCGGGCCCCTGGTCAACCTGATACCGCCGCTGGGCACGGCCGACTTCGGCGGCGCCTCGGGGACGCTGCACAACCTCTCCGTCATGCCGACCGAGGACCTCACCCTGTGCTGCTACCAGCAGACCGGTGGCGAGGACCTGCGGCTCACCCTGGACGTGCACCCCGACCGCTGCGACGACGCCGCGCTCGCCGACCACCACGAGCGCCTGACCACCCTGCTGCACGGGCTCGGCCCCGACACCGTCCACCGCCCGGTGGCGAGCGCCGAGTGCACCGGCCCCCGCGAGCGCGGCCGGCTCCTCGACACCTGGAACGAGGCGCCCCGGCCGCTCCCCGAGGCGTCGCTGGGCGAGCTGTTCCGGCGGCAGGCGGCCCGGACCCCGGACGCGGTGGCCGTGGCCGGCGGCGACACCGAGCTGAGCTACCGGGAGCTGGACACGCGGTCCGACCGGCTCGCCGGGCTGCTGCGCGAGCGCGGCGCCCGCTCCGGCGCCACCGTCCTGGTGTTCATGGAGCGGTCCGTGGAACTCCTGGTCACCCTGCTCGCCCTCGTCAAGAACGGCGCCCCCTACGTGCCCTTGGACGAGCGGCAGCCCCCCGCGCGCCTGCGCACGCTGATCTCCGAGGCCGACGGCGACCTGCTGCTCGTGGACGGCGCCACCCGCGAGCTGCCCCTGGTGCGCGAACACGCCGCCGGCGGCCGGCCCGTGGCCGATGTGGCCGAGCTGGAACGGACCGCACCCCCCGTGCCGCCGGCGCCGGACGAGCCGGTGGCCCAGGACGCGCCGGCCTGCGTGATGTACACCTCCGGCTCGACCGGAGTGCCCTCCGGCGTCCAGCTCACCCACCGCAACATCGTCTCCCTCGCCTACGACCGCTGCTGGTCCGGCGGCGCGCACCAGCGGGTCCTGTGGCACTCGCCGCACGCCTTCGACGCCGTGCTGTACGAACTGTGGGTCCCCCTGCTGTCCGGGGGACGGGTCTGCGTGGCCCCGCCGGGGGCCCTGCTGCCCGCCACGCTGCGCACGGCGGTCGCGCGCCGCGGCGTGACCGCGGCATGGCTGACCGCCGGGCTCTTCGCCGCGCTGGCCGAGGAGGAGCCGGACTGCCTGCGCGGCCTGCGCGAGGTGTGGACCGGCGGCGACGTGGTGTCCCCGACGGCCGTGGCCCGGGTGTTCGACGCCTGCCCCGGCATCGTCGTCGTCAACGGCTACGGGCCCACCGAGACCACGACGTTCGCCACCCGCCACCGCATGACCCGGCCACCGCGCGGCCCGGTCCCCATCGGGCGGGCGATGGACAACACCACCCTGTACGTGCTGGACGCGGAGGGGCGCCCCGTGCCCCAGGGCGCGCCGGGCGAGCTGTGGGTGGGCGGCGCGCACGTGTCGTCCGGCTACGTCAACCGCCCCGAGGCCACCCGCGAGCGCTTCCGCGACAACCCCTTCCACCCCGGCCGCATGTACCGCACCGGTGACCTGGTGCGGCTGGCCTCCGACGGCACCCTCGCCTTCCTCGGCCGCGCCGACGACCAGGTGAAGATCCGCGGCTTCAGGGTCGAGCCGCACGACATCGAGCTGAGCCTGGAGCGCCACCCCGATGTGGCCCGGGCCGTGGTGGTCCCCCAGCCGGCCCCCGGCGGCGCGAAGCGCCTGGTGGCCTACCTCCTGCCCGCGGCGGAGCGGGACTCGGCGGAGCGGGACTCGGCGGAGCGGGGCGCGGCGGAGCGGGACTCGGCGGAGCGGGGCGCGGCGGAGCGGGGCGCGGCGGAGCGGGGCGCGGCCGGGCGGGACACGCACGAGCCGGAGGCGGCCGGGCGCGACACGGGTGAGCGCGAGCGTGTCCGCGAGTGGCAGGACATCTACGAGGACATGTACCGGGAGGGCGACCGGGCCGCGCTCGGCGAGGACTTCGGCGGCTGGATGGACAGCTACCACGGCACGCCCCTTCCGCGCCACGAGATGCGGGAGTGGCGTGACCGCACCGTCGCCCGGATCCTCGCGCTGCGCCCGCGCCGCGTCCTGGAGATCGGGGCCGGCAGCGGACTGCTCCTGGCCCGGCTGGCCCCGCACTGCGCCGAGTACTGGGCCACCGACTTCTCCGAGCGCGCCGTCTCCCGGCTCGGGGCGGGCGTACGCGAGGACGATCGGCTCGCGGGCCGGGTAAGGCTGCTGCGGCGCGAGGCCCGCGACCTGTCCGGCATCCCCCTGGACCACTTCGACTGCGTCGTCGTCAACTCGGTGGTGCAGTACCTGCCGAGCGCCGCCTATCTGTCCGCGGCGCTGCGCGGTGCCCTGGGCACGCTGACGCCCGGCGGACACCTCTTCGTCGGGGACGTACGGCCCAAGCGGCTGCTGCGGGAGTTCCGCACCGGAGTCGAACTGCGGCGCGACCCCGGTGACGACGGCGCGCCCGGAGACCTCGCCGGGCTCAAGCGCACGGTGGAGCGGGCGATGCTCCACGAGAAGGAACTCCTCGTGGAGCCCGAGTTCTTCACCGAGCACCTGGGCGCGCTGCCCGAGGTCGCCGGTGTGGACGTACGGGTCAAGCGCGGCCGCGCGCACAACGAGCTCACCCAGTTCCGCTACGAGGCCGTGCTGCGCAAGGCGTCCGCCGGCGCCGAGCCGTACTCGTGCGCCGACGCCACGGTGGCCCGCTGGGGCCACGACGTGGCCGGCCTGTCCGATGTGGGCCGCTGGCTGCGTGACAAGCAGCCGGCCGCGCTGCGGGTCGCGGGCGTGCCCAACGCGAGGGTGCTCCCGCTGCTGCGGGCGGAACACGAGGTGTGCGCGGGTACCGGAGTGGCCGCGGCCCGCGACGCCCTCGACGGCGTCCGCGACACGCTCCCCGACGACGGTGTCCGCGACGACGGTGTCCCGGACGACGGTGTCCCCGACCCCGAGGACTTCGCCGCGCTGGGCCGCGGCCTCGGGCTGCGCACCGTCCTCACCTGGGCGGACAACGCGGCGGACGGCAGCCTCGACGTGCTGTTCCTGGACCCCGCGGCGCTCCCCGCGAGCGCCGGGCCCACGGCCCCGGACTTCGTCGCCGACGTCTACCCCAGACGCAGGACACCCGCCGCGAGCACCCCGGCGGAGGTGTTCACCAACCAGCCGATCCGGCCCGAGCGCCATCCGCGACTGGCCGCGGCCGTCGAGGCGTATGCCCAGCGGCAGCTGCCCGACTACATGACCCCGTCCGCGTACATGGTCCTCGACCACCTGCCGCTGTCCGTCAACGGCAAGGTGAACCGCGCCGAACTTCCGCCGGCCCCCGTCACGGCCACGGCCACGCCGGAGCCCGGCGCCGAGGTCTCCGGCGCCGAGGCCACCGCGACCCAGGTCACCGCCACCGAGCGGGAACTCGCCGCCATCTGGGCCGACCTGCTGCGGACCGAGGTCGATCCGGCCGCGCACCCCGACTTCTTCGCGCTGGGCGGCCACTCCCTCCTCGCCACCCGCCTGGTCTCGCGCGTCGCGGCCCGGCTCGGCGTGGAGATCTCCCTGCGCACCGTCTTCGAGAACCCGCGCCTCACGTCCCTCGCCCGGGAGCTCGACGAGCGCCGCGCCCCCGCGCCACCCGCCGCCGAGGCGAAAACCGCCGAGGCGAAAACCGGGGAGGGAGACACCGGGGAGGGGGACATCGGGGAGGCCGACGGATCCTTCCCCGTGTCCGGCTTCCAGGAGCGGATCTGGCTGGACGAGCGGCTGCGCGGCACCGGCTCCTTCTACAACGTCCCGCTGGCCTGGCGGGTCCGCGGCGGCCTCGACCCGGCCGCCCTGAGCACCGCGCTCGGCCGGGTCGTGGCCCGGCACGAGGCGCTGCGCACCCGCTTCGTCGAACGGGAGCGGGACGGCAGACCGCGGCAGGTCGTCGGCGACCCGTGGATCCCTGAGGTGGCGCACCATGTCGCCGAGGGCGCCACCGCCGAGCACCGGATGGCCGACGCCCGCGCGGCGCTCGAGGCCCTCGCTCAGGAGCCGTTCGACATCGCCTCGGGCCGGCTGCTGCGCGTCATGCTGGTGGACCTGGAGAAGGACGGCCGGGACCAGCTGCTGATGTGCTGCCTGCACCACCTGGTGTGGGACATCGGTTCAGAACCGGTCTTCCTGCGGGACCTCGAACGGGCCTACGCCGAGTGCGCCCCGCGCGCGGAGCAGGCGGCGCCGTACCAGGAGTACCCGGCCACGCCGCACCAGCAGCGCATGGCCTTCGTCGAACACTTCGAGCGCGGCACGGTCTACGAGGACGCGCCCGTCTACCACAACGTGTCCCAGCTGCTCACCCTGGACACCACCCCCGGGGAGGCCGAGCTGTGCCGGGCGGTCGCGGCGGTCATGGACCGCCACCCGGCGCTGCGCACCACGGTTCGGCTCTCCGGCGGGACCTGCGCCCAGCGCGTCCACGAGCGGCTGCCCGTCGAGTGCGCCACCCTGCCGGACACCGGCCCCCAGGGGATCGCCGCCTGGCTGCGCCGCCCCTTCCACCTGGCCGAGGGGCCGCTGTTCCGGGCCGCGGTCGCCCCGCAGGGCCCGGACGGCGCCGACGGGTGCGCCCTGGTGCTCGTCGCGCATCTCGCGGTGGCCGACCGGGCCTCGCTGCGGACCGTCGGCCGCGAGATCCGGACCCTGCTGGCCGGTGGCCAACTGCCGCCCGCGCCGACCTCGTTCGTCCAGTGGTGGCAGGCGCGGGACACCGACGCCCAGGAGCGGCAGACGGCCCGCCTCGCCGAGCTGCTGGACGGCGGCAGCGGCGCCCTGCGGCTGCCCGAGGACCGCCCCAGGGCCGCCGTCCACGTCTACGAGGAACACTCCCTGCCGGTCGCCGTCCCGGAGGACACGGGCCTCGCCGGGTTCGCCCGGCGCGAGGGCGTCGGCACCG
The DNA here is from genome assembly GCF_039532705.1 of Streptomyces sparsogenes subsp. cuspidosporus. Taxonomy (NCBI): domain Bacteria; kingdom Bacillati; phylum Actinomycetota; class Actinomycetes; order Kitasatosporales; family Streptomycetaceae; genus Streptomyces; species Streptomyces sparsogenes. The sequence goes on from NZ_BAAASD010000020.1 coordinate 22,374, forward strand.
AGGCCGTGCTGCTCGCCGCGTACACCGCCGTGCTGATGTGGTACTCGGGGCAGACCGATCTCACCGTGGGCGTGGCGAACCCGCGCCGCGACACCGCCACGGCCCACGTGGTGGGCCCGGTGGACGACTTCCTGCCGCTGCGCCTGCGCGGCGGCCACGACCAGTCCTTCGCGTCCTGGGCGCGGGCCTGCGAGGCGGGCCTGAGGGAGGTGCGCGCCTGCGGTCTCGCCCCGTTCGACGAGGTGGCGCGCCGGGTCGCCCCGCCCAAGGACATGAGCCGCACCGCCCTCTTCGACGTGGTGTTCGACCTCGACCGCGACGCGCCCGCCGGCGGGCCGCCCACGCCCCTGGCGGGCCTGGGCAAATGCGATCTGATCCTGACACTGCGGGATGTCGGCGGCGGTGGCGCCGACGGGCGGCTGGTGTTCAACGGCCTGTACTACGACCCGGACCGGATGCGGCTGTTCGCCGAGCACTGGCGGCGCCTGCTGCGGGACGCGGTCACCCGGCCCGGCACCCCCCTCGGCGCCTTCGAACCGCTCACGGACACCGAGCGCCGCCGCCAGATCGAGGAGTGGAACGACACCGCCGCCGACTACCCGCACACCACGCTCTCCCGCCTGGTGAGCGAGCGCGCGGCGCGGCAGCCGGACCGGGTGGCCCTGGTCGGCGAACGGCCCGGCGGGGGCGGCACGCTCACCTACCGGCAGTTGGCCGAGCGCGCCGAGCGGCTCGCCCACGCCCTCGCCGACCTGGGCGTACGGCCCGGCGACACCGTCGGGCTGCGCCTCCGGCGCGGGCCGGCGCAGGTCGAGGCCGTCCTGGCCGTCCTGCTGGCCGGGGCGGCGTACGTCCCGATCGACCCGGCGGCCCCCGCGGACCGCGCGGCCTTCATCCTCGACGACAGCGCGGCGACCCTGCTGCTCACGGACGATCCCGACACCGCTGACCCCGCACCCGCCGACCCCGACACCGCTGACCCCGACACCGCAGACCCCGGCTTCGCGGGACGGACCGTACGCCTCGGCGACCTCGACCTCGACCTCACCGCCGTGTCCCCGGACCGGGAACCCCTGCCCGAACCCGCCCCGGACGACCTCGCCTACATCGTCTACACCTCCGGCACCACCGGCCGGCCGAAGGGCGTGCGGGTCACCCACCGCAACGTGGTGCGCCTGGTGACGGGCGACCGCCTGCCGTTCCGCTTCGGGCCCGAGGACGTGTGGGTCCTCGCCCACTCGTACGCCTTCGACTTCTCCGTCTGGGAGATCTTCGGCTGCCTGGTCCACGGCGGGCGGCTCGTGCTGCCGGACGGCCCCGAGCTGCGCGACCCGCGCGGCCTCGCGGAGCTGGTCCGCCGCCACCGGGTCACCGTCCTCAACCAGACCCCGGGCATGTTCGCGCAGCTCGTCCGGGTCACGGACACCGAGGAGCGGCGCATGGCGAGCCTGCGGTACGTCATCCTCGGCGGGGCCAGGTTCGCCCCCGCCACCCTCGGCCACTGGCCCGCCGCGCACCCCGGCACCGAGGTGGTCAACATGTACGGGATCACCGAGACCACCGTGCACGTCACCGCCCGCACCATCACCCCCGAGGACATCGCGGCCGACCGCAGCCCCATCGGCACACCCCTCCCGACCACCACCGTCCGCCTCCTGGACCCGCACCTCACCGCCGGGCGCCACCGGCTGCTGCCGGCCGGCGCGGTGGGAGAGATCTGCGTCGGCGGGGAGGGAGTGGCGGCCGGATACGTGGGACGGCCGGAGCTGGAGCGCGAGCGGTTCGTGCCCGACCCGTACGGATCCGGCCGCCTCTACCGCAGCGGGGACCTGGGCCGCTATCTGCCCGACGGCACCCTGGAGTACCTGGGCCGGATGGACGACCAACTCCAGGTGCGCGGCTATCGCATCGAGCCGGCCGAGGTCGAGAGCTGCCTGACCGGACACCCGGACGTGGCGCAGGCCGTCGTCACCGTGGACGAGGCGGACCCCGATCGACTGGTGGCCCACGTCTGGTGCCCCGCCACGGTGCCCGGCGCGGGCGAGCTGCGCGCCCGGCTCGCCGAGCGGCTGCCCGAGTACATGGTGCCCTCGGTCTTCAAGGTGGCGGACCGCATCCCCCTGTCGGTGAACGGCAAGGTGGACCTCGCCGAGCTGGCCGCCGCGAGCACCGTCCTCACCGACGGGGCCGGCAGCGCCCCGCGCACCGAGACGGCCAGGGCCCTTGCGCTGCTGTGGGGCGAGCTGCTGCCCGTACCGGAGATCTTCGCGGACACCTCCTTCTTCGAGGCGGGCGGACACTCCCTGCTGGCCGCCACCCTGCTGTCCCAGGTCTCGACGCGCTTCGGCGTGGACCTGCCGGTGCGCACGGTGTTCGAGAACCCGCGGCTGAAGGACCTGGCGGACCGTGTCGACGAGGCGCTCGCCGAGCGCGGACACCGCCTCCCGGCCCCGGACACCTCCCAGGACGGACCGCGGGCGGAGCCCGCGGCGGACGGGGAGCTGGTGCCCGCCTCGGACTTCCAGCGCCGCATCGCCCTGGACCAGCGGCTCTCCTCCGGCCCCGACCGCTATGCGATGCCCCTGGTGTGGCGGGTGCGCGGCGGGCGCCTGGACCCCGGGCGGCTGCGCCGGGCCCTGGCCGCCGTCGTGGCGCGCCACGAGGCGCTGCGCACCGGCTTCGTGGAGCGCGGCGGGCGGCTGTGGCAGCGGATCGGGGAACCCTGGGCGCCGCCCCTGGAGGAGGTGGACCTGTCGGGACAGCCTCCGGCCGACCAGGAGGCGCGGTGGCGGGAGGCGGTGCGCGAGATCGCCGGCACCCCCTTCGACCTCGCCTCGGGCCGGCTGCTGCGGCCCGCCCTGATCGACCTGGGCGAGCAGGGGCAGCTGTTCCTGCTGTGCCTGCACCACCTCGTGTGCGACGGCCCCTCGCTGGTGCCCCTCGTACAGGACCTGAGCGCCGCGTACGAGGGCGCGGAGCCCGGCGCGGAAGCGGTCCAGTACCGGGAGTTCGTGCGGGAGCAGGCGGAGTCGGCGGTGTCGGTGGCGGGTCGTGCGGGGGTGGAGCGGTGGTGTGGGCGGTTGGCGGGTGCGCCGGCCTATGTGTCGTGGCCGGGGTCGGGGGGTGTGGAGCCGTCGGGGGTGGTGGAGGTGCCGTTGGGGGTGGGTGTGTTGGAGGGGTTGCGTGGGGTGTCGGAGCGGGAGAACGTGTCGTGGTTCATGGCGGTGGCGGCGGCTTTCGCGGGGGCGTTGCATCGGTGGAGTGGTGAGCGGGATGTGACGTTCGGGTGTCCGGTGGCGAATCGTGGGGGTGAGCGGTTCGGTTCGGTGGTGGGGCCGTGTACGAACACGGTGGTGATCCGGTCGGTGGTGGACGGGGGCACGACGGTGGCGGGGTTGTTGCGGGGGACGCGGGAGCGGGTGCTGGAGGCGTTGGAGGATCAGCATGTGCCGTTCGACCAGGTGGTCGCCGCGCTCAATCCCGAACGCCGCTACGGCGTCACCCCGTACGTCGACCTCGCCCTGACCCCCGTCGTCCCCGAGACCCGGGCCCCGTCGCTCGGCGGCCACCCCCTGCGGCGGTTCCCGCTGAGCGGCGAGGGCGCCGACTGGGCCGCCAAGGGCGCCGTGACCGTGTCCTTCCAGGAACAGAACGGCAGTTTGCGGGGCCTGCTGGCCTACCGCGGCGACCGCGTCGGCCGCGCGGAGGCCGAACGCCTCGCCGCCCTGACCGCGGCCGTGCTGGCCGATCTCGTGGACCGGCCCGACCGCCCGCTGGCCGCGCTGCCCCGCCTGGGCGCCGACGAGCGCGCCGCGGTCGCCGCCCTCGAGGAAGGCCCGGCCGCCGCGCCGCCCACCACGTTGCCGGAGCTGATCGCCGCGCGGGTGAGGGCGACACCGGACGCCACCGCCATCGACACCCCCGAGGGCCCGATCGGCTACGCGGAACTGGACGCCAGGGCCCGCCGGCTCGCCGCTCGCATCAAGCGAGCGGCAGGCACCGAGCCATCGGCACCCGTCGAGCGACCGGCGGACACCGAGCGGCCGGCGGACACCGAGCGGTCTGCGGACATCGAGCGGCCCGCGGACACGGGGCGGTCTGCGGACACCGGGCGCTCCGCGCCTCCGGACGGCCCGGAGCCGGTGGCCGTGCTGCTCGACCGGGGGCCCGAGCTGGTGGTGGCGATGCTGGCGGCCTGGTACGCCGGTCGCGCGTACTGCCCGATCGACCCCGGATACCCGCCCGCGCGCATCGCGTACCTCCTCGAAGACCTCGGCGCGCGCGTGGTCCTCACCGACGGCGGCCACCCCCTGCCGGACGCGGTGGCGGACACCGTCACCGTGCTCGATGTCACCCGGGGCGCGGCCGGCGGCGACACGCCCGCCGCCGCAGCGGAGCCGCCCGGCGCCGACGACCCCGGGTACATCGTCTACACCTCGGGCTCCACCGGACTGCCCAAGGGCGTCGTCGTCCGCCACGCGGGGCTCGCCCAGCACGCCCTGTGGTTCGCCGACCTGCTCGCCCTGGGGCCGGCCGACCGGGTCGGCCAGCTCGTCAACGTCGGCTTCGACGCGGCCGTCTCCGAGATCTGGCCCACCCTGGGCGCGGGCGCGACGCTCGTCCCGCACCCCGGCACCGTGTTTCCCGGCGAGGTGTCCCGGTGGCTGGACGCCCACCAGGTGACCGTCGCCGTCCTCCCGGCGGCCCTCGCCGAAACCCTCTGGGCGCACGGCGAGCCGCCCCGGACGCTGCGCCGGCTGGTCTACGGCGGGGCGGCGCTCGGCTCCGCCCCGCCGCCCGGCCTGCCGTACGGGCTGGTCAACTGCTACGGGCCGACCGAGGCGACCGTCACCGCGACCGCCCACGTACTCGCCCCCGGGGACCCGGACTTCCGCCCGGGGCGCGTGGGCCGCCCGGCCGCCGGGGTCCGGGTGCACGTGGTGGACGAGCAGGGCCGGCGCTGCCCCGTCGGCGCCACCGGCGAGATCGTCGTCGGGGGCGCCGGCGTGGCCCTCGGCTACTGGCGACGCCCCGGGCCGACCGCGGAGAAGTTCCTCCCCGACGGCCCCGAGGGCGCACCGGGACCCGTCTACCGCACCGGGGACCTGGGGCGCTGGCTGCCCGACGGCACCCTGGAGTTCCTCGGCCGGGCGGACCGGCAGCTCAAGGTCCGCGGACACCGCATCGAGCCGGAGGAGATCGAGGCCCGGCTCGCCGCGCACCCGCTGGTCGCCCGGGCCGCCGTGCGCGCCTTCGAGGCCGCGTCCGCCCGCCTGGTGGCGTACGCGGTGCCCGGCGGCGACGGCGACGACGGCCACGGCGACGGCGACACCGATCCCGGCACCGCGACCGCGACGGTGCTCGGCGCGCTGCGCGAGACGCTGCCGCCCCCGCTGGTCCCCGACGCGCTGGTCTGGCTCGACGAGCTGCCACTGACCCCCCACGGCAAGGTGGACTACGCGGCCCTGCCCCGGCCCGGGCGCGAGGACCTGGTGGGCGCGGCACCGGCCGTGGCCCCCCAGGACGACCGAGAGCGGCGGGTCGCCGCCCTGTGGCGCGAGGTGCTGGGCGTCGACACCGTCGGCGTGCACGACAACTTCTTCGACCTGGGCGGCGACTCGCTGCGCCTGGCCACCCTCCAGCGCCGGCTGGAACGCGCCTTCGGCATCGAACTGCCCGTCCAGCGGCTCTTCGAACACGCCACCGTCCACGCCATGGCCCGGGCGATCGGCGGGCCGGACGAGCGCGAACACGCCGTGTCGGCGGCGGAGGACTTCAAGGAGCGGGCCCGGAAGGGACGCCGGGCCAGACAGCGCGACCGGCGCCCGGCCACCGGCCGGAAGGAGGACGACGATGCATGAGGACGCCGTGGCCATCATCGGCATGGCCTGTCGGCTGCCGGGCGCCGGGGACGTCCGCGCGTTCTGGGACAACCTGGTGGCCGGCCGGGACACCGTCTCCCGCTTCACCCCCGACCAGCTCGCCGCGGCGGGGATCGACCGACGGCTCGCGGAGCGGCCGGACTTCGTGGCCGCGCGCGGCGTGGTGGCCGGCGCCGACCGGTTCGACTGGTCGTTCTTCGGCTACAGCCTCGGCGAGGCCCGGGGCATCGACCCGCAGCAGCGGGTGTTCCTGGAGTGCGCGAGCACCGCGCTGGACGACGCGGCCATGGACCCGCACCGCTTCCCCGGCCCCATCGGGGTGTTCGCGGGTTGCGACGCCGTGCCCCTGGGCTCCTCACAGGAGGAGCTCGTCGCCCAGACACTCGGCCGCGACAAGGACTTCCTCGCCACCCGGGCCGCGTACAAACTCCGGCTCACCGGGCCCGCGCTGACCGTGCAGACCGCCTGCTCCACCTCGCTGGTCGCGGTGCACCAGGCCGTGCAGAGCCTGCTCGGATACGAGTGCGACGCCGCCCTCGCGGGCGGGGTGGGGCTCTTCTTCCCGCAGGTGACCGGCCATGTGTACGAGGAGGGCGGGATCCTGTCGCCCGACGGACACTGCCGTCCCTTCGACGCCGACGCCGCCGGCACCGTCTCCAGCTCGGGCGCGGGCGTGGTGGTGCTGCGCCGGCTGGAGGACGCGCTGCGCGACGGGGACCGCGTGGTGGCCGTCATCCGCGGCACCGCGATCAACAACGACGGGGGAGACAAGGCCGGATTCACCGCGCCCTCGCCGGGCGGACAGCGCGATGTCATCCTGGCGGCCCTCGGCCGGGCCGACGTGGACCCGGCGGACATCGGCTATGTCGAGGCACACGGCACCGCCACCCGGCTGGGCGACCCGGTCGAAGTGGCCGCGCTCACCGCCGCCTTCCGCGCCACCACGGACGCGGTCGCCTCCTGCGCCCTGGGCGCGGTCAAGGGAAACATCGGGCACACCGGCTCGGCCTCCGGCGTCAGCGGCCTGATCAAGACGGCGCTGACCCTGTGGCACCGGGAGCTGGTGCCGACCGCGCACTTCCGGCGGCCCAACCCGCTGATGAAACTCGACACCACCCCGTTCACCGTCGCCGACCGCCACGGCCCCTGGCCCGAGGGCCGCCCGGCACTCGCCGGGGTGAGCTCCTTCGGCGTCGGCGGCACCAACGCGCACGCCGTCCTGGAGGCCGCCCCGACACCGCGCCCCACCCGCGCGGGCGCGCGCGGGCCCCGGCTGCTGGCGCTGTCCGCCGCGTCCCCCGAGGCGCTGCGGCGCGCCCGCACCGACCTGGCCCGGCGGCTGCGGGACACCCCGGCCCCGCCGCTGGACGAGGTGGCGCGCACCCTGGCCGACGGCCGCCGCCGGTACGCCCACCGCGCCACCGTCGTCGCCCGCGACGTGGAACGGGCCGCCGAAGCGCTCGAAGAGCCCGGGACGGACGGCTCGGCGGAGGCGGTGGAGTCGGTGGGCTCCGCCGGCGTGGCGTTTCTGTACCCCGGGCAGGGCACCCTGCGCCCGGGCGGAGCCGCCGCCGGGGCGTACGCCGTCCTCCCCGCGTTCGCCGAGGCCTTCGACGAGGTGCGCGCCTGGGCCCTGCGGGAGGCCGGCACGGACCTGTCGGCACTGCTGCGCCCGGGGACACCAGCGGACTGGTACCACGACCCGGTCCACCAGCAACTCGGGCTGTTCGCCGTCGGACACGCCCTCACCCGCACCCTGGCCGGCTGGGACATCCGGCCCACCGCCGTGATGGGCAACAGCATCGGCGAGTACGCCGCCGCCCTCGCCGCCGGGGTGTGGGAACTGCCCGACGCGCTGGAGCTCGTGCACACCCGGGCGCTGGCCACCCGGGACACCGCCCCCGGCCGGATGCTCGCCGTCGAGCTGGTACGGGACGGCGCCCGCGAGGCCGTCGCCGAGGCGCTGGCCGGGCTGCCGGAACCCCGGCCCACGCTCGCCGTGGACGGCCATGACCGCCTGGTCATCTCCGGCTCGCCCGAAGCGGTCGGGCGGCTCGCCGAGCGGCTGGACGGCCTGCCCACCCGGGTGCTGGAGACCCGCAGGGCCTTCCACTCCGCGCGGATGGCACCGGCCGCCGCCGCGCTGCGCACCCGCGTGGCGCGGGTGACGGCCAGGGCGCCGCGGGTACCCCTGGTGTCCAATGTCACCGGCGGCTGGGCCACCCCCGACGAGGTGGCGTCGGCCGACTACTGGGCCGCCCAGCTGACCGGCACCGTGCGCCTGCGGCAGGGCCTGGACACCCTGCTGTCGGGCGGCGCCGAGGTGTTCGTCGAACTCGGCCCGGGCGCCTCCATGAGCCGGGCGGTGCGCGACCACCCCGGCCACGCCGGGCGGCCCACCACGGTCCCCCTGCTCGACGGCGCGACGGACGACGCCGAAGCGCGGGTCCTCGAAGCGGTCGGCAGGCTCTGGGAGGCCGGACTGGACGTCGAGGTCGGGCAGTTCGCGGGGGAGTCCCGGCAGCGCTGCTCGCTGCCGCCCCACCCCCTCGACTCCCGGCCCTGCGGCACCGGCACCGACCGGCCCGCCGGCCACGTCCCCACGGCGACGGGCCCGACGCCGGCCCCGGCCCCGACTCCGACCGCGCCGCCCGCCCCGCACCAGGCCACCGCGCGGCGGATCGCCGACGCGCTGCCCGACCCGCCGCCCGCGGACCGCCCCACCCTGCCCCAGCGGCCCGGCCTGGTGCGCCGCCTCGACGCGTACACCGCGGCCCTGGCCACCCGGCTCGGCCTGCGGATCGGCCGCCTCGGGCCCGGCGACGCGGTGTCCGCCCGGGACTTGACGGACCGCCTGGCCGGGGGCGGGAAGCTGACCGGACCGGCCCGGCTGGTGGTCCGGGCCATGACCGAACACGGCTTCCTCACCGAACACGCGACGGACACGGCGGGCGGCACGGACGTGGCCCGGGGCGGCGGCCGACTGCTGGTCCCCGACGACATCGAGGAGCGGCTGCGCGCCGCGCTCGACCCCTCGGGTCTCGAGGAGGTGCGCGGCCTGCGCCGGATGCTCGACCACTGCGCGGACGCCTATCCGGAGGTGCTGGCCGGCCGCCGCGAGCCCGTCTCCGTGCTCTATCCGGACGGCGACGACACGTTCCTGCGCGCCTGCCTGACGGACAACTCGGTCGATGTCGCGGACGCGGGGCCCTGCCTGGACCAGCTCGCCGCCGCCGTGGCCGCCGCCCGGGGCCCGGGCCGGGCGGACCGTCCGCTGCGCGTGCTCGAGGTCGGCGGCGGAAGCGGCGAACTCACCGGACGCGTCCTGGAGTCCTGGCCGGCCCACCCCCAGGACCTCTACACCTTCACCGACATCAGCTCCCTGGCCCTGAGCCGGGCCAGGGAGCGCGCGGCCGGCCCGGCCTGGCGGCAGGTGCGGTGCGCTCGGCTCGACCTCGCGCGGGACCCCGGCCCCCAGGGCTTCCCCGCCGCCGGCTTCGACGTCGTACTCGCCTACAACGCCCTCCATGTGGTGCCCGACCTGCCCGCGACGCTGCGCCGGCTCAGGGGGCTGCTGGCCTCGGGCGGCTGGCTGGGGGCGGTCGAGGTGACGCGGGTGGCGCTGTGGACCCACTTCATGTGGGGCCTGGCGCCCGGCTGGTGGGGCTTCGCCGACGACCTGCGCGCCGACTCCGTCCACCTGCCCGCCGACGGGTGGCGGCGGGCGCTCCGCGACGCCGGGTTCTCCGAGGTCGCGGTGGTGGAGCGGCCCCCGGCGGACCACGCGGTCCTGCTGGCCTCGGTCGAGGAAGCGGCGGCCACGCCCGACGGCCCCCACCCGGCCCCGGAACCCCCACAGGCGGTAACCCGGGCCGGGGTCCCGGCCCCCGCCTCCGCCCCCGCCCGGGCCGCGGCGCCGGACGGCGGCCGCGCGGCGCTGGCCGCCGTCTGGACGCGACTGCTGGGCACGTCCTCGGCGCGCGACGAGGACGACTTCTTCGCCCTGGGCGGTGACTCGCTCATGGCCGTACGGCTGCGCGGCCGTATCCACGAGGAGCTCCGGATCGCCGTCCCCCTGGCGGAGTTCCTGGAACGGCCCACCTTCGGCAGCCTGGTCGCGCTGGCCGAGCACGGCGAAAGGGCCGGCAGCACCGACAACGCCGACACCGTGCAGAGGGCCGGGGGCGCGCGACCGGTGAGCGTCCCCGCGGCCCCCCGGGAACTGGTCCGCTTCCAGGAGGGCGGCCCGGGCGTGCCCCTCTTCCTCGCCGCCCCCGCCGCCGGAAGCGCGCTGTGCTACCGGGAGTTCGCCCGGGCCCTCGGCGGGGACCGCCCCGTGTACGGGATCGACGCCCCGGGGCTGCTGGGCGGCGCGCCCACCCCCGACCGGGTCGAGGACCTGGCCGACCACCACATCCGGGTGCTGCGCGCGGTGCGGCCGAACGGACCGTACGCGCTGGGCGGCTGGTCGGTGGGCGGGCTGGTGGCCCATGAGATGGCGGCGCGGCTGGAGCGGGCCGGCGAGCGGGTCGAACTGCTGCTGTTCCTGGACGGCTTCGCGCCGGACAGCGGCGGCCGCCCCCTGGGGTCCGCCCCCCAGCACCTCGCCGCGGGCCTGTGGCACCAGGCGCTGGTCGCGCTCCAGGTCGGGCCCGCGGGCCGGGCGGTGCGGTCGGTGCCCGGGGTGAGCAGGGTCTTCCGGGCCTATCTGCGGGCCATGCTGCGCTACCGGCCGAGGCCGGTGTCCTGCCGTACGGTGCTGTTCAAGGCCGGGCTCACCCACCGCACCGAGGCGCGGCTGCGCGCCTCGCTGAGCGCCCTGCACCCCGGCGGGCTGACCGTGCTGCCCTGCTCGGGCCGGCACTGGACGCTGCTGGCCGAGCCGCACGCCTCGGCCCTGGCGCACCAGGTGCGCCGGGCCCTGGACGGCCCGGAGCGCTGACCGCCACCCGGGCGCCCGCCGCCGAGCGGGTGCCCGGGCTAGGGTCTGTCGTCAAAGGGGGCGCCCTGCTCCCGACGCCTGGCACGGCACCTCGCCGCGTTGTCGCATCGCCCAAGTACGCCCAGTACGAGGGCGACGCTCCGCCTTGCGAGGCACCGCACCAGACGCCGCTCGCGGCCGGACGCCCCCTTTGACGACAGACCCTAGGGCAGGCGGCTCGCCCCGAGCACGGCCCGCACCAGGTCCGCCACGTCGCGCGAGGCGGCGTCGACGCGGAAGCCGCCGTCCAGCACGGCGGTTCCGGCCGTGAAGCCCCAGACGCCGGCGTCCCGCAGCGCGGAGATCCGTGCCACCCGGTCGACGCTGCCCGCGGCCAGGACCGGCACATCGACGGCGGCGACCACGGCGGCGGTCAGGGCGGCGGCGTCGCCCCCGAATCGGTAGGCGAGCAGGTCGAGGCCGTGCACCCCCGGCGTCCCGGCGAGCCGCCGGGCGCTCGCCACGACGTCGGCGGCGGTCCCGCGCAGCACGCTGGGGTGGCCCTCGACGCGGCCGGGGAACGGCCAGTACTCGACGGGCGCGCCGTCCAGCACCCTGACGCCCTCGGCGACGTGGGTGCCGCCGAGGACCACGTCCACGCCGAGGCCCACCGCGGCCTCCAGGCTGCGCAGTTCGTCGGCGGCGTCGACGCTGACGACTTCCAGGTACGAGCGGGCGCCGAGCTCGTGGACGCGGTCGGCGAGGGCGCGCAGCTCCCCGAGGGGCAGGCCGACGTCCTTGAACCCGATGTGGCGCAGCCCGACGTCGCCGACCCGGTCCAGCACGGCGTGGGCGTCGGCGACGGTGCGGTCGTCGCGGGTGAGCATGAAGACGAACTCCAGGCCGGCGGTCATCGCGCCCTCCCGCCGGACTGCCCGCGCCGGGCGCGTTCGAGGTCGAGCGCGCTGCGGATGGCGTAGCGGAGGCTCCCCGCGTCGGCGCGGCCGGTCCCGGCGAGGTCGAAGGCGGTGCCGTGGTCGACGCTGGTGCGGACGAAGGGCAGGCCCAGGGTGGCGTTGACGCCCTCCTCGATGCCGAGCAGCTTGACGGGGATGAGCCCTTGGTCGTGGTACTGGGCGACCACGATGTCGAACTCGCCGCGGCGGGCGCGCATGAAGACGGTGTCCGGCGGATGCGGCCCGGAGGCGTCGATGCCCACGGCTCGGGCCGCCTCGACGGCGGGGCGGATGGCCAGGGCCTCCTCGTCGCCGAACAGGCCGCCCTCGCCCGCGTGCGGGTTGACCCCGGCGACCGCGATACGGGGCGAGGTGATGCCGAGGGCGCGCAGCTCGTCGTGGGCGAGTTCGACGATGCCCAGGACCCGCTCGGCGGTGATCTCGGTGAGCGCCTTGGCCAGGGGCAGATGGGTGGTGACGAGCACGGTCCGCAGCTCGTTGTTGGCCAGCATCATGGCGTGGCGCGGGGCGCCGGTGAGCGCGGCCAGGGTGGAGGTGTGGTCGGGGTGGGCGATGCCCGCCGCATGCCAGGCCTCCTTGTGGATCGGGGCGGTGACGATGCCGTCGAGCCTGCCGTCCAGCGCGAGGCGTACGGCGGTCTCGACGTAACCGTACGAAGCACGGCCGGCGTCGGCGGACACCTGGCCGAAGGACAGGTGGTCGGTGGGGCCGCCGGTCTGCAGCACCCGTACGGCACCTTCCGCACCCGCACCCGCACCCGCCCCGGGGTCCTCGACGGTCTCGACGGTCTCGACGGCCGGCGTCAGGCCCAGCAGCCGGGCGGCCTGCCGCAGCCGGGCGGCGTCGCCGACCACGACGATGTCGGCGTCCTGGTCCCGCGCCCGGATGCCGGCGAGGGCGGCGGCGGTGATCTCGGGTCCGATGCCCGCCGGGTCGCCCATGGTGACGGCGAGTCGTGGCCGGCCCGGTGCGGCGGACACCTGTGTGGACGTCATGCGGTCCTCCGGGTGAGTGCGGCGACGGCGGCTATCAGGGTCTCCGGATCGCCGAAGCCGCCGGCCTTGCTGATGACGGGGTGGGGGCGGGCGCCGCTCAGGACGCCGAGCGGGATGCCCGGGGCGAGGGTGCCGACCGCGTGGAGGGCGGGGGCGCCGAGGACTTCGCAGACCTCGCGCGCGGTGTCCCCGCCGCTCAGCACGAGCCCGAGGCCGGGCAGGGCGCGGGCGCAGGCGGCCCCGAGGGAGGCCAGCTCCCGCAGGTGCCGGGCCGCGGCCTCGGGGCCGTCCGCCAGGGCCTCGGGGGTGGTGAGCGCGACGGCGGAGTGGGTGCCGAGGAGCCGGGTGAGGTGTCCGGCCGGGTCGGGCCGGCCCGCGAGGTCGGTGGTGGCGAGGACGGGGACGCCGTCCTCGCCGAGCCGGTCGAGCTGTTCCCGGGTGGTGGGGTGGCGGCTGCCGACAAGGACGAGCGCCCGCCCGTCGGGCCCGGCCACGGAGGCGGCCCCGGCCACGGCCCCGGCCACGGGCCCGGTCACGGGGGCGGGCGCGGACCCGGCCACGGAGGCGGCCACGGAGGCGGCCACGGGCCCGGTCACGGAGGCGGCCACGGGCCCGGTCACGGGGGCGGGCGCGGCCCCGGCCAAGGAGGCGGCCCCGGCCCCGGCCGCGGACCCGGTCACGGAGGCGGCCACGGGCCCGGTCACGGGGGCGGGCGCGGGGGCCCGGCCCGGGCCGGGCGGGACCACCGCCTCCCACAGGCCGGGGCTGCCGCACAGCACCACCTCGCCCAGGTGTCCGGCCACCGCCGCGGCGATCCGGTCCAGGTCCTCGTTGGTGGCGGCGTCCACCACGAGGGCCCGCCCCGGCGTGGTGTCCCCGGCCGGTGGCGCGGGGGAGGCGAGGGCGGCGGCCAGGCCCGCGGCCAGGGCGTCGGCGGTGGGCGCGACGGCGGTGACGCGCAACCCCTCCCCGGACAGCGGGGCGAGCACCGAGGAGTCCGCCACGGGCCGCACCGGGTCCCGCCCGGCCGGCCCCCGGTGCACCGGCACGCCGCCGGCGTACTGGTGGCCGCCCACCGTGTGCCGGCCGTACGCGGGGCAGGCGGGCGCCACCACGGCCACGGAGCGGCCGGACGCCCGCATGACGGCGGCCAGTTCGGCGGGCCAGTTGCCGCGCAGGGAGCTGTCCATCGTCTTGTAGATGCCGAGCGGGTGGCTCCGGGCCGGGGTGAGCAGCCGCGTGGTGGCGCGCCGGTGGCGGAGGGCGGCCTCGTCCGGTGGCAGGTGGCGGCTGTCGAGGTCGACACACGGCCATGAGTCGCCGTCGGTGGCGGACGGGTCGTCGAGGTCCAGGACGACCGAGGCGGCGCGCCCGGTGTCGGCGAGGTGGCCGGCCGCCTCGGCCGCGCTGGTCAGATCGTCGGCCAGCACGACGAACCGGGGGCCCGGTGGCGCGGAGGTCGAGGGGTCGGGCGTCGTGCTCGTCATGCGGTGTCCGTTCTGTGCTGGTGCCGTGTCGGGACCTTGGCCGCGGGGCGCCGGGCGCCGGGTGGCGGGTGCGGTGGCGCGTTCAGTCTCGGCCGGGCCGGTACGCTGCGACAGGGCCACTTCGCCCCGGACCTCGCGGACCACTCACTCGGAGGCCGTGCTGAAGCCACACGCGGACCAGCCGCACACCGACCCGCCGCACGCGCACGAGCCGCACACCGACCAGCCACTCGCGACACATGCGAACGGCCTGCCGGGCCGGGAGCACGCCCCGGGGCGCGCCGCCCCGGCGGGAGGTCACGGGCGCGGCCGGGGCGCCGCCGAGCGCGGGCGGGTCCGCGCCGAGCGGGGCCTGGAGTCGGTGGTGGCCGCCGGCATCCCGCTGCCGCTGCCCCGGGACGGGGAGGAGAGCCTGGCCGACTGTCTGGTCCGCCTGCTGGCGGCCGCGGTCGAGGGCGGACGGCTGGCCCCGGGCACCCGGCTGCCGTCCTCCCGGGCGCTGGCCACCGCCGCCGATGTCTCGCGCAATGTGGTGCTCGCCGTCTACGCCGTGCTCGCCGAACGTGGCCTGGCCACCGGGCGGCACGGCAGCGGCAGCTACGTACGCGCCGACGGCCGGCCGCGCCGGGCCCGGCCGGTGCCGGAGACCGCGCCCTGGCTGGAACGGCTGACGCCGGCGCCCGAGGGGCCGGGCGGCCCGGAGCCGGTCCTCGACCTGCGGCTGCGCGCCCGCCCGGCGGCGGTGCTGCCCACGGTGGTCTGGCGCCGGGCGTGGCAGGCGGCGGCCCAGCGGCGGCTGCCGAGCGGCTACGGGGACCCGGCCGGGGACCGCCGGCTGCGCGCGGCGCTCACCGACTACCTGGTGGCCGGCCGGGGCGTGGCCGCCGCGCCCGCCGATGTGGTGGTGACCAGCGGCGCCGCCGAGGCGCTCGGGCTGCTGCTGCGGGCGGTGATCCGGCCGGGCGACCGGGTCGCCGTCGAGGACCCCGGCTATCCGCCGTTCGCCCGCATGGCCCGCGAGCGCGGCGCCGTCGTGCTGCCGGTCCCGGTGGACGGCGACGGGATCCGCGTGGAGGTGGTGCGGGGCCTGGATCCGCCGCCGCGGATGCTGCTGCTCACCCCCGCCCACCAGTTCCCGACCACCGCCCCGCTGTCGGCCGACCGGCGTCGGGACCTGCTGTCCTGGGCGCGCGAGCAGGGCGCGCTGCTGGTCGAGGACGACTACGGCGGCGAGTTCACCGCGGCCGGCCCGCCCGCCCTGGCCGCCTCGGACGACCATGGTGTCGTCGCTTATGTCGGCTCCCTCTCGCGGTTGCTGGCGCCGTCGCTGCGGACGGGGCACCTGGTGGCGCCGCGCCCCCTGGCGGCCGCGGTGGCGAGGCTGCGCGGGGAGACCGACTCGTACCCCAGCCTGCCCGTCCAGCAGGCCGTCGCCGAACTGCTCACCACCGGCGAGCTCACCCGTCAGCTGCGGCGGGCCCGCGCGCTGGTGGCCGAACAGCGGGCGGCGCTGCGGGAGGCGGCCCCCCTGCTGCCGGTGCGCGGGCTGGACGGCGGGCTGCATGTGCTGCTGGCCACCGCGGACGCCCGGGCCGAGGCCGAGTGGGCCGAGGAGCTGCTGCGGGACGGGATCCTCGTCGACCGGCTCAGCGCCTACGGCCATGGACCCCCGGCCGCGACGGGCCTGCTGCTCGACTACGCGGGCGTGGCCCCCGCCACCCTGGCCCGGGTGGCGGCCCGCATCGCCGCGCCGGCGCCGCCCGGCGCCCGGTACGACTAGCCCAACCGCGGTGGCGCCGTGCTGCCGCGCAGGACGAGGCGGGTGGGGACCAGCGTGGTGCCGGGCTCCGTCACGTCCTCGCGCATCTGCCTGAGCACCCCCTCGACACAGCGCCGCCCCACCTCGGCGAAGTCCTGGTGGACGGTGGTCAGGGGAGGCAGGAAGGAGCCGGCCTCGGGGATGTCGTCGAAGCCGATGACGCTGACGTCCTCGGGCACCTTCCGGCCGCGCTCGTGCAGGGCGCGCAGCAGTCCCAGCGCCATCTGGTCGTTGGCGGCGAACACCGCCGTGCAGTCGGCCTCTTCGGCCAGGCGCAGGCCGGCCCGGTAGCCGGACTCCGCCGACCAGTCGCCCCGTACCAGCGGCGGCGGGGTGCGGTCCGCGTCGGTGAGGGTGGCGCGCCAGGCGTCGGCCCGGCGCTGCGCGGCGAAGGACTCCTCGGGGCCGGCCAGGTGCCACACCGTGCGGTGGCCGAGGTCGAGCAGGTGGCGTACGGCGGCGCGGGTCCCGCCCGCCTGGTCGGTGTCGACCACGCTGTAGCGGTCGCCGGCGTCCGAGTCGGCCACCACCACCTGGACGCCCGGCGGCAGCGAGACGGTGGCCGCGTCGAGCAGGTGCACCTCCATGATGACGATGACGGCGTCGACGGCGAGTTCGCCCAGGCGGGAGAAGGCCCCGCGCACCTCGTCCTGGGTGGGGACCGCCACGGGCAGGAGCGTGACGGCGTAGCCCTCCTGGGCCGCGGAGGTGGCGATCGCCTCGAGGGTGCGCACATTGCCCGTGGTGGCGAGGGAGAAGGTGATGACGCCGATGGTGCGGAACTCGCCGCGCTTGAGCGCCCGGGCGGCGCTGTTGGGCCGGTAGCCGAGCTCCTTCATCGCGGCCAGCACCTGCCGCCTGGTCTCCTCGGTCACGCCGGAGTAGCCGTTGGAGACCCGGGAGACGGTCTGGGAGGAGACGCCGGCCAGGCGGGCGACGTCCGCCATGGAGGCGCGCTGGACCCGTCGGTCGGCGCGGGCCCCGGCCCGCACCCGCCGTGTCCGTGGTGTGCTCGCCGAGGCGCTACTGTCCGCTTTATCCACCCATGCCCCCTCTCGCCCGCAGATTCGCGGTTTCTTCGGACGGTGACCCTTGACCGTCGACATTCGGGCAGTGTAGACATGCCGCCACCGGATGTTTACGTAAACATAACACCCATCAAGGCCTTTTGTCGGGCGCGGTGTTTACGTGAACATCGCGTGGGCGCCGGGCCGCGGGCCCGAGAGGGACGAACGAGGAACGCAATGACGACGCTGCAACCGCCGGCGGCCGTGGACCGCACCGCACGGCCTTCACTGAAACGGGACCGCCGGTCCTGGACGGGGTGGGGGTTCGTCGGCCCCTTCGTGGTGGTCTTCGCCCTTGTCTTCCTGGCCCCCATCGGCTATTCGATCTACCTCAGCCTCTTCCGGGACAGGCTGATCGGTGGCAACACCTTCGTGGGTCTCGACAACTACCAGCAGGCCCTCCAGGACGACCAGTTCTGGGCCGGTGTGACCCGCGTGGGGCTGTTCCTGCTGGTCCAGGTGCCGATCATGCTGGGCATCGCTCTGCTGGTCGCGCTCGCCCTGGACAGCGGACGGCTGTACGGCAAGAACTTCTTCCGGATCTCGATCTTCCTGCCCTACGCGGTGCCCGCCGTGGTGGCCACCCTCATGTGGGCCTTCATGTACGGCACCCGCTTCGGCCTGGTGGGGGACATCAACGACGCCTTCGGCGTCGAACTGCCCGACCCGCTCTCGCCCGACCTGATCCTGGCGTCGATCGGCAACATCGTCACCTGGGAGTTCGTCGGCTACAACATGCTGATCTTCTACTCGGCGCTGCGGGTGATCCCGCACTCCCTGTACGAGGCGGCGGAGATCGACGGCGCCGGACAGCTCCGCGTCATCACGGCCATCAAACTCCCCGCGATCCGCGGCGCCCTCGTCATCGCGACCATCTTCTCGATCATCGGCAGCTTCCAGCTGTTCAACGAGCCGAGCATCCTCAAGCCCCTGGCGCCGAACGCGATCACCACCGACTACACCCCCAACTACTTCACCTACACGCTGTCCTTCGACGGCCAGCGGCACAACTACTCCGCGACGGTCGCCATCGTCATGGGGCTGATCACCATGGTCGTCGCCTATGTCGTCCAGCTGCGCGGCATGCGCAAGGGAGCGTGAATCATGACCAGCCCCGCCACCACCGCTTCCAAGCCCACGCCCACGCCGCCCGGCCCGCCCGGCCACGCGCCCCGGCTGCGCACCCCCCGCAGGGCCGCCGACCGGCGCCGCCCCCGCCGCAGCGTGCTGCTGACCGGGCTCACCGGCCTGGTCCTGGTGTACTCCCTGGTGCCGCTGATATGGCTGGTCATCAGCTCCACCAAGACCCAGGAAGGCCTCGCCGACTCGCCCGGGCTGTGGTTCGGCGACCACTTCGCCCTGTGGGACAACATCCGTGAAACCTTCACCTACAACGACGGGGCCTTCGTCCGCTGGCTGCGGAACACCCTGCTGTACGTGGTGCTCGGCGCCGGCGGCGCCACCTTCCTCGCCGTCCTGGGTGGCTACGCCCTGGCGAAGTTCACCTTCCCCGGCAAGCGCGCCGTCTTCGCCGTCGTCATCGGCGCCGTGGCCGTGCCCACCACCGCCCTGGCGGTCCCCACCTTCCTGATGTTCAGCAAGATGGGGCTCACCAACACCCCCTGGGCGGTGATCCTCCCCTCGCTCATCTCGCCCTTCGGCCTGTATCTGATGTGGGTCTTCGCCACCGAGGCCATCCCCACCGAGCTGCTGGAGGCCGCCCGCATCGACGGGGCGGGCGAGCTGCGCACCTTCTTCCGGGTGAGCCTGCCGCTGCTGGCGCCGGGCATCGTGACCGTCCTGCTGTTCACGATGGTCGCCACCTGGAACAACTACTTCCTGCCGCTGATCATGCTCAAGGACCCGGACTGGTATCCGCTGACCCTCGGGCTGAACAGCTGGAACGCCCAGGCGCAGACGGCCGGTGGCCAACCCGTCTTCAACCTGGTGATCACCGGCTCGCTGATCACCATCCTCCCCCTGATCGCCGCCTTCCTGCTGCTCCAGAAGTACTGGCAGTCCGGCCTCGCCGCCGGAAGCGTCAAGGAATAACCAGCGCCAAGGAACAACCGGACCAGCGCCAAGGAACAACCGGCGCCAAGGAACAACCGGCGTCGAGGAACAACCGGCGTCGAGGAACAACCGGCGTCGAGGAACGACCCTCGAACAACCCTCACCCCACCACGAAGAAGTGGAAGCACCTCCATGCCCAACAACACCCGCCGCCTGCTGCGCGGCATCGGCCTCGTCTGCGCCCTCGCCCTGGGAGCCACCGCCTGCGGCGGCTCCGACGACGGCGGCTCCGGTGACAAGAAGGTGTCCGCCGGAGACATCCAGGCGGCCCTGAAGAAGGGCGGCTCCATCACGGTCTGGGCCTGGGAGCCCACGCTCAAGCAGGTCGTCAAGGACTTCGAGAGGGACCACCCCAAGGTCCACGTCAACCTCGTCAACGCGGGCACCAACAAGGACCAGTACACCGCCCTCCAGAACGCCATGGCGGCGAAGAAGGGCGTCCCCGATGTCGCGCAGATCGAGTACTACGCGCTCGGCCAGTTCGCGCTGACCAAGTCCCTGGACAATCTGTCGGGCTTCGGCGCCGACAAGCTCGCCAAGACCTACTCGCCCGGCCCGTGGAACTCGGTGAAGACAGGCGACGCCGTCTACGCCCTGCCCATGGACTCCGGCCCGATGGCGCTCTTCTACAACAAGAAGGTCTTCGACAAGTACAAGATCGCCGTGCCCACGACCTGGGACGAGTACGTCGAGGCGGCGCGCAAGCTGCACAAGGCCGACCCCAAGGCGTACATCACCAGCGACACCGGCGAGGCGGGCATGACCACCAGCCTGCTGTGGCAGGCCGGCTCGCGCCCGTACAAGGTCTCGGACGACGGCACCAAGGTGGGGATCGACTTCTCCGACAAGGGCGCCGCCACCTACACCAAGACCTGGCAGAAGCTCATCGACGAGAAGCTGCTGGCGCCCGTCACCAGCTGGACCGACGACTGGTACAGAGGGCTGGGCAACGGCGACATCGCCACCCTGGTCACCGGCGCCTGGATGCCCGCCAACTTCGTCTCCGGCGTCAAGAACGCCTCCGGCGACTGGCGCGTGGCCCCGCTGCCGCAGTGGACCAAGGGCGACAAGACCACCGCGGAGAACGGCGGCAGCTCGCTGGCCCTGCCCGCCGCGGGCAAGAACAAGGAACTCGCCTACGCCTTCGTCGAGTACGCCAACGCGGGCAAGGGCGTGCAGACCCGCCTCAAGGGCGGCGCCTTCCCGGCCACCACCAAGGACCTGCAGTCCAAGGCGTTCCAGGACACCGAGTTCCCGTACTTCGGCGGGCAGAAGGCCAACAAGATCTTCGCCGACTCGGCCGCCGACGTCGGCCGGGGCTGGTCGTACCTGCCCTATCAGGTGTACGCCAACCGGATCTTCAACGACAGCGTCGGCAAGGCCTACGTCTCGAACACCCCGCTCGCCAAGGGGCTGAAGGCCTGGCAGGACGCCTCCGTCAAGTACGGCGAGGAGCAGGGCTTCACCGTCTCGCAGTAGAGCACCACCGCACGAACCCCGCGCCGCCCCGTGCGGTACACCGGAAGGACCACCATGATCTCCACCCTCCTGTCCCGGCTTCCGCACGGGTCGGACGGTGACCCCGCCACCCCCCGCCTCGCGTTCGGCGCCGACTACAACCCCGAGCAGTGGCCGCGCGAGGTGTGGGAGGAGGACATCCGGCTGATGCGCCGGGCCGGCGTCAACATCGTCTCCGTGGCGATCTTCTCCTGGGCCCGCATCCAGCCGGCCCGGGACCGGTGGGACTTCGGCTGGCTCGACGAGGTCATGGACCTGCTGCACGCGGGCGGCATCGGGGTCGACCTGGCCACCGCCACCGCGTCCCCGCCGCCCTGGCTCACCACGGCCCACCCGGAGATCCTCCCGGTGACCGCCTCCGGCGAGACGGTGTGGCCGGGGGCGCGGCAGCACTGGCGCCCCACCTCGCCCGTCTTCCGTGAACACGCGCTGCGCCTGGTCACCGAGATGGCCCGGCGCTACGCCGACCACCCCGCCCTGGTGGCCTGGCACGTGTCCAACGAACTGGGCTGCCACAACATCTACGACTACTCCGACGACGCGGCCCGCGCCTTCCGCGGCTGGCTGCGGGCGCGCTACGAGACCCTGGACGCCCTCAACCACGCCTGGGGCACCGCCTTCTGGTCCCAGCGCTACAGCGACTGGGAACAGATCCTGCCGCCCCGGCTGGCCGCCTCCCACCCCAACCCCACGCAGCAGCTGGACTTCAAGCGCTTCTCCTCCGACGCGCTGAAGGAGTACCTGCGCGCGGAGCGGGACGTCCTGCGCGAGATCACCCCCGGCGTGCCGGTCACCACCAACTTCATGGTCATGGGCGAGACCAAGGGGATGAACTACCCCGACTGGGCCGACGAGATCGACTTCGTCTCCAACGACCACTACGTCCACCCCGGCCCCCAGGACCGCGACGAGCTGTCCTTCTCCGCCAACCTCACCAGCGGCATCGCCGGCGGGCGGCCGTGGTTCCTCATGGAGCACTCCACCAGCGCGGTCAACTGGCAGCCGGTCAACGTTGCCAAGCGCCCGGGGGACCTCGCGCGCGACTCGCTGCTGCACGTGGCGCACGGCGCCGACGCGGTCTGCTTCTTCCAGTGGCGGCAGTCGGCGGCCGGGGCCGAGAAGTACCACTCGGCGATGGTGCCGCACGCCGGGGCCGACAGCGAGGTCTTCCGCGCGGTGACCGAGCTGGGCGCCACCCTCCGGGCGCTGGCGCCGGTCGCCGGGTCCGAGCGCGAACCGGCGCCGGTCGCGATCGTGTACGACTGGGAGTCGTGGTGGGCCAGCGAGCAGGACTCGCACCCCAGCTCCCGCCTCAACTACCGGCAAGAGGCCCTCGACTGGTACTCCGCCCTCCTCGCGCTCGGCATCCGCGCCGATGTCGTCACCACCCGCGCCGACCTCGGCGCCTACCGGCTGGTGATCGCGCCCGTGCTGCACGTGGTCCCCGGGCCGCTGGCCAAGGAGCTCACGCGCTACGTCGAGACGGGCGGGCACCTGGTCACCACCTACTTCTCCGGGGTCGTCGACGAGAACGACCACGTCTGGCTGGGCGGCTACCCCGGGGCCCTGCGCGAGCTGCTGGGCATCCGCATCGAGGAGTTCGGCCCGCTGCTCGCCGACGACACCGTCGAACTGGACGGCGTCGGCTTCGGCTTCGGCGGCGCGGGTGGCCCGGCCACCGGCACCCTGTGGACCGACCGGATCACCGTCACCGGGCCGGACGTGGACGCCCTCGCCCACTACCGCACCGGCGCCTACGCCGGCCGCCCCGCCGTCACCCGCCGCCCGGTGGGCCAGGGCTCGGCCGCGTACGTCTCCACCCGGCTGGGCGCCGACGGCCTCGCCCGTCTCCTGCCGGACCTGCTGGCGGCGGCCGACGTCCACAGCG
Source organism: Streptomyces sparsogenes subsp. cuspidosporus (assembly GCF_039532705.1). Classification (NCBI taxonomy): domain Bacteria; kingdom Bacillati; phylum Actinomycetota; class Actinomycetes; order Kitasatosporales; family Streptomycetaceae; genus Streptomyces; species Streptomyces sparsogenes. The sequence continues at coordinate 45,001 of NZ_BAAASD010000020.1, forward strand.
ACCTGCCCGCCGAGGCGCGCGGACGGGTCGAGACGGCGGCCCGCCGCGACGCCGACGGCCGCTATCTGTTCCTCGTCAACCGCACCGACGAGCAGGTGAGCCTGTCCGGCGTGGCCGGGGAGCCGCTGGCCGGCGGCACCTCCGCCGCGGACGGCTCGCTCACCCTGCGGCCGCGGGAGGTCGCCGTGGTGCGACAGCCCGCCTCCTGACCCCACCCCCCACCCGGCACGGCCGCCGGCCGTGCCGGACCACCGAAGCGACCACCGAAGAGTTGGGAGCACACGTTGGCACGCCGTACCCGCACCAGACGGCTCCTGGGGACCATCGGCATCACAGCCCTGGCCACGGGCGCCGCCCTGATCACCGCCCCGTCCCCGCAGGCGGAGGCCCAGGAGCAGATCCAGGCCGTGACCGTCCGGCCCGACCCCTCCTACCAGCAGCAGAAGTTCGAGGGCTGGGGCACCAGCCTGGTGTGGTTCGCCAACGTCACCGGCGGCTACCCCGAGGAGATACGCCAGAAGCTCGCCTCGCTCCTCTTCGACGACGACGGCCTCGCCCTCAACATCGCCCGCTACAACATCGGCGGCGGCAACGCCCCCGACGTCAAGGACTACCTCCGCGCCGGAGGGGCGGTCCCCGGCTGGTGGAAGGCGCCCGAGGGCACCACCCGCGAGGACACCGACTGGTGGAGCGCCGACGATCCCGCCGACTGGAACCCGGACGCCGACGCGAACCAGCGCTGGTGGGTGGACCGGATCAAGGGCGACATCGACCACTGGGAGACGTTCAGCAACTCGCCGCCCTGGTTCATGACCACCAGCGGCTATGTCTCCGGCGGCTTCGACGCCACCGCGGACCAGCTCAAGGCCGACTCCGTCGACGACTTCGCCGCCTACCTGGCGGGTGCCACCAAGCGGCTGGAGAAGGCGCACCACATCAAGGTCGACACCGTCGACCCGTTCAACGAACCCAACACCAACTACTGGAGCACCCGCCTGGGAGCCGACGGACAGCCGGTCGGCGGCCGCCAGGAAGGGGCCCACATCGGCCCCGAACTCCAGCAGAAGGTGATCCTCGCGCTGGCCCCGGCCCTGAAGAAGGCCAGGACCGGCGCCAGGATCTCGGCGATGGACGAGACCAACCCCACCACCTTCGCCCGGAACTGGAACACCTACCCGCAAGCGGTGCGTGACCTGGTCGGGCAGATGAACGTGCACACCTACGGCACCGGCGGCCGCACCACCGTGCGCGACCTGGCCAAGGCGGCGGACAAGCCGCTGTGGATGAGCGAGGTCGAGGGCGACTGGGGCGACGGCCAGAACTTCCAGGACATGCGGCCCGGCCTCGGAATGGCCCAGCACATCGTCGACGACCTGCGCGAACTCGAGCCCCGGGCCTGGGTCTTCTGGCAGCCCGTCGAGGACTACGACAACATGAAGCCGGGCGGGGAGTCCGCCAAGGGCGGCAACTGGGGCAGCATCCAGATCCCCTTCAGCTGCACCTCCCGGGACACCCTGAGCACCTGCCCGATCCGTACCAACACCAAGTTCGACACCGCCAGGAACTTCACCCACTACATCAAGCCCGGCGACCGGCTGGTGAAGGTGGACGACACCTCCAGCGCCGCCGCCGTCTCCCGGCGGGGCGACGCCGCCACCGTCGTCCACGTCAACAGCACCACCGCCGAGCGCGCCGTCACCCTCGACCTGTCCAAGTTCGCGAAGGTCGCCCGCGGGGCCACCGTCACCCCCGTGGTGACCAGCGCCGACGGCAAGCTCGTCAAGCACCGGCCGATCGCGGTCGCCGACCGGCGCGCCACCTTCACCGTGCCGGCGCAGTCGGTGACCTCCTTCCTCGTCAGCGGGGTCTCCGGCACCGCGAAGGACGCCCCGCTGCTGCGCGAGGGCCACACCTACCGGCTGACCGGCGCCCAGAGCGGCAAGGCGCTCACCGTCGCCGACGGCGGCACCGGCCTGGTCATAAAGACCGCGTCCGCCGACGCCGCGGACGCCGCCCAGCAGTGGCAACTCCGCCAGATCAGCGGCGAGGGCAACCGGCAGCGGTACGTGTTCACCAACCCCGTGGACGGCAAGCGCCTCGCGGTCCGTGACGGCGCCGCGGTTCTCGAAGCCGACCGGGGCGCCCGCGACAAGGCCACCCAGTGGATCATGTCGACGACCGGTGACTCCACCTGGACCCTGGTCAACGCCGCCACCGGCGCCCTCCTGGAGGTCTCGGGACAGGCCACCCACGACGGGGCCGCCGTCTCCGTCTGGCAGCCGAACTCCGGGGCCAATCAGCGCTGGAAGGTGACCGATGTGACGGCCGGCCGCTCCGGCTCGGCCGGCTAGCGCCGCACTCGGCCCCCGCCGCTCCGGCACCGCTGCCCCTGCCACGGTCCGACCGTGGCAGGGGCAGCGTCATGTGCGCGGGGTGAGCGCCGCCGGGTCTCCGTACGCGGCGGCGGGCTCGGCGGCTTCGGCAGGGGCGTCGGTCAGGCCGAGGCGGAGGTGTTCGACGTGGTAGAGGGCCTGGTCGAGGAGGGCGGCCACGTGGTTGTCGTGCAGCGCGTAGACCACCGAGCGGCCCTGCCGGGTGCCGGTGACCAGGCCGAGGTTGCGCAGCAGCCGCAGCTGGTGGGAGCAGGCGGACTGCTCCATGCCGACGGCGGTGGCCAGCTCGGTCGCCGCGCAGGGGCCTTCGCGCAGGCGGGCCAGGATCAGCAGCCGGGACGGGGTGGACAGCGCCTGGAGGGTCGTGGCGACCTGGGGCGCGTTCTCCGCGGTCAGGCGGGTGCGCGGCGGGGTCGCGCCGCTGTCGGGGGTGCTCGCTCCGTGGCCCATGGCCCCATCCTACGGACCCCAAGCATGAACGCATGTTCATGTGTTCCTGTACGGTGGAGAGGGTCCGCACCCCTCCCCGACTCGTCCCCGACTCCCGAACCCGTCCCGCACTCCGCCCCGAACTCCTCCCGTGAAGGACTCCCGTCGTCATGGCCTCCACCCTGACCGAGACCGCCCCGCCACCCGTGCGGCCCGCCGCCGCGCCCCCCAGGCGCACCCGCGTCCTGGCGCTGCCCGAGGCGCGCTGGGCGCTCGCGGCGCTGGCGCTGTTCCTGGTCGCGCTGCCCGCGGACCTGCTCGGCGCCCCGGCCTGGGCCTGGGGCCCGCTGTACGCGGCCACCTACGTCACCGGGGGCTGGGAGCCGGGGTGGGCCGGGCTGAAGGCGCTGAAGGACAGGACCCTCGACGTGGACCTGCTGATGGTGGTGGCCGCCCTGGGCGCCGCCGCGATCGGGCAGGTCCTGGACGGCGCGCTGCTGATCGTCATCTTCGCCACCTCCGGGGCCCTGGAGGCCCTCGCCACCGCGCGCACCGCGGACTCGGTGCGCGGACTGCTCGACCTCGCCCCGGCCACCGCCACCCGGCTGACGGCCGGCGGCGGGGAGGAGACCGTCCCCGCCGACGCGCTGGCCGTGGGCGAGGTGATCCTGGTCCGCCCCGGGGACCGGATCGGCGCCGACGGCCGGGTCCTGGACGGGGAGAGCGACGTCGACCAGGCCACCATCACCGGCGAGCCGCTGCCGGTCGCCAAGCGGGCCGGGGACGAGGTGTTCGCCGGCACGGTCAACGGCACCGGCGCGCTGCGGGTCCGCGTGGAGCGCGACCCCGCGGACTCGGTGATCGCCCGGATCGTGAAGCTGGTCGAGGAGGCCGCCGAGACCAAGGCCCCCACGCAGCTGTTCATCGAGAAGGTCGAGCAGCGCTACTCGATCGCCATGGTGGCCGCCACGCTCGCGCTGTTCGCGATCCCCCTCGCGCTCGGCGAGGAGCTGCGGGCCACGCTGCTGCGCGCGATGACCTTCATGATCGTGGCCTCGCCGTGCGCGGTGGTCCTGGCCACCATGCCGCCGCTGCTGTCCGCCATGGCCAACGCCGGCCGCCACGGCGTACTGGTGAAGTCGGCGGTGGTCATGGAGCGTCTCGGCCAGGTGGACGCCGTCGCCCTGGACAAGACCGGCACCCTCACCGAGGGCACCCCCCGGCTGACCGAGCTGCGCCCGCTGTCCGGCCCCGGGCTTCCCGGGCTGTCCGAGCGGGAGCTGCTCACCTTGGCCGCGGCGGCCGAGCACCCGAGTGAGCACCCGCTGGCCCGCGCGATCGTCGCCGCCGCCCGCGCCCGGAGCCTCCCGCTGCCGGACGCCGAGGACTTCGCCTCCGCCCCGGGCCTCGGCGTCACCGCCACGGTGGGGGGCCGCGTCGTACGCGTCGGCGCCCCGGCCCGGCTGCTGGACGGGCCCGCGGCGCCGGCCGATGCCACACGGCGAGACGCCGCGCGGGACGCGGTGGCCGAGCTGGAGGGCGCGGGCCGCACCGCCGTGGTCGTCCTGGCCGATGGCGTCCCGGTCGGCGTGCTGGGCGTGGCCGACCGCCTCCGCCCCGACGCCGCCGGGACCGTCGCGGCCCTGACCGCCCTGACCGACGCCGCCCCGGTGCTGGTCACCGGGGACAACGAGCCCGCCGCACGCCGGCTGGCCGCCGACACCGGCATCACGGACGTGCGCGCGGGGCTGCTCCCGCAGGACAAGGTGACCGCCGTGCGGGAGCTCCAGGCGGCCGGACACCATGTGCTGGTCGTCGGCGACGGCGTCAACGACGCCCCCGCCCTCGCGGCCGCGGACACCGGCGTCGCGATGGGCAGGGCCGGCTCCGACCTGGCCCTGGAGACCGCCGACGCCGTGGTGGTGCGCGACGAACTCGCCGCCGTCCCCACCGTCGTGGGCCTGTCCCGCGCCGCCCGCCGGCTGGTCGCGCAGAACCTGGTCATCGCCGGCGCCTTCATCGCCGTCCTGGTCGCCTGGGACCTGCTCGGCACCCTCCCGCTGCCGCTGGGCGTCGCCGGACACGAGGGCTCGACCGTCATCGTCGGTCTCAACGGGCTGCGCCTGCTGGCCGAGACGGCCTGGCGGCGGGCCCGTCCCGCCGACGCCCCGTGAACGGCCGCGCGGACACCGCCGTAAACGCCCGCGCCGACGCCGCGTAAACGCCCGCGCCGACGCCCCGTAAGCACCCCCGCGCCGACGCCCCGCACGCGGCCGCGCGCACGTCGGACGAGCACGCCCGTTGTCCCGACGCCTGTCTGATGACCCGCGCGGACACCCCGTGGCACGGTGTGGGACATGCGCTACGACTATCCGCTCGACCCCGAACTCGCGGCGGCCGCGGCCCTGATCCCGCCGGTGGACCTCTCCGACCCGGCCGCCGCGCGGGCCGCGCAGGCGCGCGAGGTCGCCGAGCGGGTCGCGGCCGTGGACGGCGCGGGGGTGGCGGTCGGCGAGGTGGTGGCGCCCGGACCGCGGGGCGCGCCGGACGTGCCGCTGCGCACCTACCGGCCGGAGGGCGCCGCCGGGCCGCTGCCCGCCGTCTACAGCCTCCACGGCGGCGGCTTCGTGGTGGGCTCCCCGGACGTGGACCACGCCTTCAACCTGTGGCTGTGCCGCCGGCTCGACGCCGTCGTGGTCTCGCCCGACTACCGGCTGGCGCCCGAACACCCCTTCCCCGCCGGCCTGGAGGACTGCTACGCCGGGCTGTGCCTGCTGGCCGAGGGCGACGCCGGGCTGGACGTCGCGGCCGACCGGATCGCGGTGCTCGGCGACAGCTCCGGGGCGGGCATGGCCACCGCCCTGACCATGCTCGCCCGCGACCGCGGCGGTCCCGGGATCCGCTTCCAGTACCTGGGCAGCCCCGCGCTCGACGACCGGGTGGACACGCCGAGCGCGCGGGCCTTCACCGACACGCCCGTGTGGACCCGCCACCTGGCCCGGCACACCTGGGAGGCGTACCTGGGAGCCGGGGTGGCCGGCGGCGAGGGGGTGTCGCCGTACGCGGCCCCCGCCCGGGCCGGGGCGGACGGTCTGAGGGGACTGCCGCCCGCCTATGTGGCGGTGATGGCGTACGACCCGCTGCGCGACGAGGGCGTCGACTACGCGCGCGCCCTGCTGGCCGCCGGTGTGGCCACCGAGCTGCACCTCTTCCCGGGCACCTTCCACGGCGCGGCGGCCGTGGAGTACGCCGGGGTGGTGCGGCGGATGAGAGACGAGACGGTCACCGTCCTGCGGCGGGCGCTCGCGCGATGAGCGCCCCGGAACCTCGGCCTCCCGAGCCGGACCTTCCTCAGACGTCGGCGGCCTCGGACAAGCGCCTTGCGTACAGCGCGAGTTGGGCGCGGAAGCGGTGTTCGGGGTCGCGCAGCCGCCATCCCAGCACCGCCTCGGCCTGCGCCAGCCGCGCGGCCACCGAGCTGTGGTGCAGATGCAGCTCCGCGGCGGCCCGGCGCAGCGATCCGGTGCGGCAGAAGGCGGCCAGCGCGGCGATGGCGAGCCGCCCGTTCCGCTGGGCGGCCAGCGCCTCCAGCCGCCGCGCCTCGGGCAGCGCGCCCAGCCGCTCCGCCGGGATGTCGGCCAGCAGCGCCACCGGGCCCAGCGCGTCATGGTCGGCCACCGCCTCCCGCGGTGTGCCCGCCACCGCGAACCGCAGCGCGGTGCACGCCTGGGCCCAGGAGTCGCGGGCGGCGGGTGCGGGGACCAGGCCGCCGACGCCGACCCGCAGCCGGCGCGCCGCCTCGCGCGGCACCCCGGGGCCGCGGAGGGGGTCGGCCATCGCGGCCCGCAGCGCGGCGGCGGGCGAGCCGGCCGCCCCGGCCGGCGGCTGCACCAAGGCGGTGCCCCACGGGCCCGTCCCGGCGACGCGGACGACGGCGTCGAGCCCGGCGTGGCCGAGCAACGCGACCGCGCCGAGCCCCGGGTCCACGGACGGGTCGCCGCGCACCGCCACCATCCGCAGCGGCAATTCGGGTGCCAGGCCCAGCAGCCGCAGCGCGCGGGCGCGGTCGTGGTCGGACTCGTGCGCGGACAGCACCAGCTCCACCAGCGCGGGATCGGCCGCGTCGGGCGCGGGGGACACCAGCGTCCGTGCGGGGCCGCCGCACAGCGTCCGCGCGGCGATGGCCATCCACTCCAGGATCAGCTCGTCGAACGGCCCCGGCCGCCCCGGGCGCTCCAGCCAGACCCGCCCGGACGGGCCGAGCTCCGCCCGCTGGGAGACGGCCCCCGGCTCGCCCGGGAGGGCGGTCCCGTCCGGCCCGCAGCGGGCCCCGCGGCCGTCGGGCAGCTCCAGGCCCGCCGCGCACTCCGCGAGCCCGGCGGTGGACCGGGCCAGCGACGTCGCGTCCAGCGCGCCACCGCCCAGCAGCGCCTCGAAGTGGGCGATCACGCGCACCGCGGTGGCGGCATCCGCGTCGAGCGCCGAGAGCCGCAGCAGCAAGCCCTTCACAGCCACCAGTCTAGGAAGGACAGGTACATGACCAACACCCCCGCGCCGGCGGGAACCGCGAGCACGGCCGGCAGGCGCCGCAGGACACCCAGGTCGCTGGCCGCCGCGTTACTCGGCGGCGTCCTGCCGCTGCTGGCGTCGCTGCTCCTGCTGGCGCCGACCCCCGCGGCCGCCGCCACCCTCACCGAGGTGACCGGATTCGGCAGCAACCCGAGCAACCTCAGGATGTACCAGTACGTGCCGAACAACGTCGCGGCGCGGCCCGCCGTCCTCGTCGCGGTGCACTACTGCACGGGCTCCGGCCCCGCCTTCTACTCCGGCACCGAGTTCGCCTCCCTGGCCGACCGCTACGGCTTCATCGTCGTCTACCCCTCCGCCACCCGCAGCGGCTCCTGCTTCGACGTCTCCTCGCCGCAGGCCCTGCGGCGCGACGGCGGCAGCGACCCGGTGGGCATCGTCTCGATGGTCCGCTACGTCCTCCAGCACAACAACGCGGACCCCAACCGGGTCTATGTCACCGGGGCCTCCTCCGGCGCCATGATGACCAACGTGCTGCTCGGCGACTACCCGGACGTGTTCAAGGCGGGCGCCGCGTTCTCGGGCGTGCCCTTCGGCTGCTTCGCCACCACCGACGGGTCCTCCTGGAACACCGCGTGTGCCAACGGCACCATCATCAAGACCCCGCAGGCGTGGGGCGACCTGGCCCGCGCCGCCTACCCCGGATACCAGGGCGCCCGGCCGAGGATGCAGCTGTGGCACGGCACCGAGGACACCGTGCTGCGCTATCCGAACTTCGGCGAGGAGATCAAGCAGTGGACCAACGTCCTCGGGCTGAGCCAGACGCCCGCGAGCACGGACCGTCCGCAGACCAACTGGACCCGCACCCGCTACGGCGGCACCGGCGACCGGGCCCCCGTCGAGGCCATCAGCATCCAGGGCGGGACGCACAACCTCCCGCTCCCCGGCATGGCGGCCCGGGCCATCACCTTCTTCGGCCTGAACGGCCAGGCACAGTGAGGTCCCTGAACGGCCGGGCACAGTGAGGTCCCTGAACGGCCGGGCACAGTGAGGTCCCTGGCCAGGCGCCCCGCGGGGCCGCCCGTGCGGTGTGCACGGGCGGCCCTCCCCCTCCCGGCCCCCGTGGCTCCCTCACCCCTCCCCGCTGCCGAAGGCCGCGTCGAAGGAGGCCGTCGGCGGCTCGAAGTCGTACGCCTTCAGCCGCCTCAGCGCCTCGGGCGCGCCCTGCAGCCGGTCCATCCCGGCGTCCTCCCACTCCACCGACACCGGCCCCTCGTAGCCGATGGAGCGCAGCATCCGGAACACGTCCTCCCACGGCACGTCCCCGTGCCCGGCCGAGACGAAGTCCCAGCCGCGCCGCGGATCGCCCCAGGGCAGGTGCGAGCCGAGCCGGCCGTTGCGGCCGTCCAGCCGCTTGCGCGCCTCCTTGCAGTCCACGTGGTAGATCCGGTCCCGGAAGTCCCACAGGAAGCCGACCGGGTCCAGGTCCTGCCAGACGAAATGGCTGGGGTCGAAGTTGAGTCCGAAGGCGGCGCGGTGGCCGACCGCCTCCAGCGCGCGGTGGGTGGTCCAGTAGTCGTACGCGATCTCGCTCGGGTGCACCTCGTGGGCGAAGCGCACGCCCTCCGCGTCGAAGACGTCCAGGATCGGGTTCCACCGCTCGGCGAAGTCCGCGTAGCCGCGCTCGATCATGTGCGGCGGCACCGGCGGGAACATCGCCACCAGGTGCCAGATGGACGAGCCGGTGAAGCCGACGACGGTTCGGACCCCGAAGGCGGCCGCGGCCCGCGCGGTGTCCGCCATCTCGGCCGCCGCCCGCCGCCGCACCCCCTCCGGGTCGCCGTCGCCCCAGATCCGCCCCGGCACGATGGCCTGGTGCCGCTCGTCGATGGGGGAGTCGCAGACGGCCTGGCCCACCAGATGGTTGGAGACGGCCCAGCACCGCAGCCCGTACTTCTCCAGCAGCCGCCGCCGGCCGTCCAGATAGCCGGGCTCGGCGAGCGCCCGGTCCACCTCGAAGTGGTCGCCCCAGCAGGCGAGTTCAAGACCGTCGTAGCCGAAGTCGCGGGCCAGCCGGCAGACCTCCTCCAGCGGCAGATCGGCCCACTGTCCGGTGAAGAGCGTGAAGGATCGGGGCATCCGGGGGCCTCCTCATAGGGGGACGGGTGTGTAGACGCAGTTCTTCGCGGCGCTCTCCTCCACCGCGGCGCAGGGCTGAGCGCGGAGCGGCGGGGGTGTGTGGTGTGGGGGCCGGCGGGTGGGCGTGGCGGGTGTACGAGGTGTGGGTTTCGGCGGGTGGGCGTGGCGCGGTGTGCCGGGTCAGGCCGGCGAGAAGAGGTGGTCGCTGATCAGGCGGGCCGCCCCGGTGACCCCGGCGACGGGGCCGAGTTCCCCGAGCACGATGGGGAGGTTGCCGGTGGCCAGCGGCAGGGACTGGCGGTAGACCTGGGTGCGGATGGCGGCGAGGAGGGTGTGGCCGAGGCCGGTCACCCCGCCGCCGATCACCACCAGGCCGGGGTTGAAGAAGCTGACGAGGGAGGCCAGGACCTGGCCGGTGCGGGTGCCGCCCTCGCGGATGAGGTCCAGCGCGGCGGCGTCCCCCGCCGCCGCGGCGGCGGCGACATCGGTGGCGGCCAGCCTCCCCGCGGCCTCCAGCCGGGCGGCGAGCTCGGCGGACCGGCCCTCCCGCACCGCCGCCTCGGCGTCGCGGGCCAGCGCCGCGCCGCCGAAGTAGGCCTCCAGGCAGCCGCGGTTGCCGCAGGCGCACGGCCGGCCGTCGGGCTCGGCCTGGATGTGGCCGATGTCGCCCGCGCTGCCGGTCGTCCCCCGGTAGACCTCGCCCCCGACCACGATGCCGCAGCCGATGCCGGTGCCGATCTTGACGCAGAGGAAGTCCTTCGCGGAGCGCGCCACCCCCGCCTGTTGCTCTCCCATCGCCATCAGGTTCACGTCGTTGTCCACCATGACGGGGCAGCCCAGCTCCTGGCTGAGCGCCTCCCGTACGGGGAAGCCGTCCCACCCGGGCATGATCGGCGGCGCGACCGGCACCCCCTCGGGGAAGCGCACCGGGCCCGGGACCCCGATCCCCGCCCCGTCGAACCCCTCGGCCGGGCCGGAGGCCCTGAGCTTCGCGGCCATCGCCAGGACCTGCTCGAAGACCGCGACCGGCCCCTCGCGCACATCCATGGGCTGGGTGAGGTGGCCGAGCACTTCCAGCTCGGCGTTGGTCACGGCGACGTCGACCGAGGTGGCGCCGATGTCCACGCCGAGGAAGCGCAGCGCGGGCGAGAGCCGGATGTTGTGCGAGCGGCGCCCGCCCCGGGAGGCGGCGAGCCCGTCGGCGATCACCAGCCCGGTGTCGAGCAGCCGGTCGACCTCGACGGCCAGCCTGGAGCGCGAGAGATCCATCCGGTCACCCAGCTGGGCCCGGGAGGTGGGACCGCCGTCGCGCAGCAGGCGGAGCAGACGCGCCTGATGGGCGTTCGCGGGTCGTGCCGTCATGCGCCTCACGCTGCCCCTCCCGCCGTCATCGGCATGCCACTGACCGGGCTTTCCCCGGGAACGTAGCAGTGCTTGTCGGCTCTGGGAAGAACTTGCGCCGCAATCACCGCAGACTTTCTCCTGCGGCAGGACAAAGCCCAGGCGCAGCGTGGGGCGCCGACCGGGCCGTCGCGAGTCGTCGCCGGCCGTCTCGGCATGCGGCGCAAACTTGACATTAGGCGTACTTATGAAAGATAAAGAAAGCTCTTTGGGTGTTTCTCACGCAGCGTGACCATCGAGGCGTGACAGCCTGTGATCGTCTACGCGAATGAGCCACGCCGTGTCCCACACCATCCCGGATCAGCCGACCGCCGACCCCGCCGCGGCCTGGGAGGCCTGGCGCGCCGAGCGGCGGCGGGCGGTCACCTCCCCGACCGGGAACCTCGCCCTCGTCGAGACCCGCTGGCTCCCGGCCGGCGAGCGCCCCGACCTCGACGCGGCCCGCGCGGAGGCCCCCGAGCAGGTGACCGTGACCAGCCTCACCCGCACCGACCTGGTCACCGGTGAGCCGGAGCACGGGCTGCGGTTCTGGGACGCCCGGTCGGCGGCCATCCGCCACTTCGAGCGCATCGACGTCTTCCCGTACGACCCGGCCTGGGTCCTGGAGGCCGCCTACCACCCGGTGCCGGGCGCCCGCCGGGTCGCCTTCGAGCACATCCGGGACAACGGCGGCACCCGCGACCTGGTCGTACCGGGCGACATCAGCCTCACCGTGGACGGCCGCGCCTACACCCTCAGCGCCTTCGACGACGACGGCACCCTGCTGCTGGTCTTCGGCGACCCCACCAACGGCGACACCACCTACGGCGCCGGACGCTTCCTCTTCGTGGAGCGCACCGCCGACCCGGACCGGGTCCGCCTGGACTTCAACCGCGCCTTCGTGCCGCCCTGCGGATTCTCCGACCAGTACAACTGTCCGATGCCGCCGCGGCAGAACCGCCTCCACCTGCCCGTCGAAGCAGGCGAGCGGCTTCCGGTCTTCCGCGACGGCTTCCCCGCACAGCACTGATCCCCCCGCGGCCACGCCGCGCAGCACATCCCGCAGAAAAAGGCGTACCACCTCCATGAGCATCAAGAAGACCTCCCTGTACGGCGCCGCCGCGGCCGCCACCCTCGCCCTGACCCTCACCGCCTGCGGCGGGGGCGCGGGCGGCGGCGGTGCCGCGGGCGGGGCGTACGACAAGAACGCCACCGTCAACATCGGCTCGCTCTACGAGCCGCAGAACCTCGACAACACCGCGGGCGGCGGCCAGGGCGTCACCGAGGCGCTCAACGGCAATGTGTACGAGGGGCTGTTCAAGCTCACCGACGCCGGGAAGGTGGAGAAGCTGCTCGCCCGCGACTACAAGGTCAGCGGCGACGGGCTCACCTACACCTTCACCCTGCGTGACGGCGTGACGTTCCACAGCGGCAAGAAGCTCACCAGCGAGGACGTCAAGTACAGCCTGGAGAAGGTGATCGCGCCGGACTCGCAGTCCGCGCGCAAGAGCAACCTCGAGGTCATCAAGGACATCGCGACGCCCGACGCGAAGACCGTGAAGGTCACCCTCTCGAAGCGGTCGATCTCCTTCGTCTACAACCTCTCCTACGTCTGGATCGTCAACTCCGACGCCAAGGGCCTGAAGACCGCCGAGGACGGCACCGGCCCCTACCGGCTGGACAAGTGGACCCGCGGCTCGGCCCTCAGCCTCGACCGCTTCGCCGGCTACTGGGGCCGTGCGGCCGCCAACAAGCACGTCGTCTTCCACTACTACAAGAACGCCACGGCGCTGAACAACGCGCTGCTGACCAACGCCGTGGACGTCGTCACCAGCGAGCAGTCGCCCGACGCCCTCGACCAGTTCAAGAACAACCAGAACTACAAGGTCAACGACGGCGACTCGACCACCAAGCTGCTGCTCGCCTTCAACGACAAGGCCAAGCCGTTCACCGACGTCAGGGTCCGCCAGGCGGTGTCCGCCGCCATCGACGACAAGAAGCTGCTGGACTCCGTCTGGGGCGGCTACGGCAAGCTCATCGGCTCGATGGTGCCGCCCACCGACCCCTGGTACGAGGACCTCACCAAGGTCAACGCGTATGACACCGCCCGGGCGAAGAAGCTCCTGAAGGAGGCCGGCTACCAGCACGGCTTCACCTTCACCCTCGACACCCCCAACTACGACCCGCACCCCACCGCGGCCACCTTCATCAAGTCGCAGCTCGCCAAGGTCGGCATCACCGTCAAGATCCACACCATCACGCCGGACGAGTGGTACACCAAGGTCTACAAGAACCACGACTTCACGGCCACGCTCCAGGAACACGTCAACGACCGCGACCTGGTCTGGTACGGCAACCCCGACTTCTACTGGGGCTATGACAACAAGCAGGTCACCAGGTGGGTGGAGCAGGCCGAGGCCGCGGCCACCACGCGGCAGCAGACCGAGCTGCTGAAGAAGGTCAACCGCAAGACCGCCGAGGACGCCGCCAGCGACTGGCTGTACCTGTACCCGCAGATCGTCGTGGCGAGCAGCAAGGTGTCCGGCTACCCGGTCAACGGCCTCAACTCGCAGTTCTTCGCCTACGACATCAAGAAGGGCTGATGGCGCGGTATCTGCTGCGCCGCCTCGCCTTCCTGCTGGTGTCGCTGGCGCTCGCGAGCGTGGTGCTGTTCGTGCTGCTGCGCATGCTGCCCGGGGACCCCGCCAACGCGCTCACCTCGGTGGGTGCCGGACCCGAGCAGATCGCGGCGGCACGCCACTCCATCGGCTCCGACCGGCCGCTGCCCGAGCAGTTCACCCACTGGATCGGGCAGCTGGCCACGGGCGACCTCGGCACCTCCTTCGTCAGCTCCCTGCCGGTCGGGCCCGAGGTGTCCTCGCGGCTCGACGTCACGCTCCCGCTGACCCTCGCCGCGTTCGTCCTGGCGGTGCTCATCGCCGTGCCGGCCGGGTTCGTCGCCGCGTACAAGAGGCGGACCTGGTACGGCGCGCTGCTCAGCGGGGTGTCCCAACTGGGCATCGCCGTCCCGGTGTTCTGGCTCGGCATGATCCTCATCGCCGTCTTCTCGCTGAACGCCGGATGGCTGCCCGCCGGAGGCTTCCCCCAGGAGGGCTGGGCGGCGCCCACCGAGGCCGTCCGCTCCCTCGCGCTGCCCGTCGTCACCATCGCGCTGGTCATGGGCGCCTCGCTGACCCGGTACGTCCGGTCGGCCACCCTCGACGTCCTGAACAGCGACTACCTGCGCACCGCCCGCGCCCTCGGCTCCTCGTTCGGGCGGGCCATGTGGCGGCACGGGCTGCGCAACGCCTCCGTACCCGTGATCTCCATCCTCGGCATCGAGCTGGCGTCCACCCTGCTCGGCGCGGTCGTCGTGGAGTCGGTGTTCGCGCTGCCGGGCCTGGGCTCGATGCTCGCGACCGGCATCGCCCAGCACGACTACCCGGTCATCCAGGGCGTGCTGTTCGTGTCCACGCTCGCGGTGCTGCTGATCGGCTTCGCCGCCGACCTCGTGCAGCGCATCGTCGACCCGCGGCTGCGGAACAGGCTCTCCGGAGGCCCCCGATGAAGCGCCGCACCTCCCCGGCCGACCGGCCCAACCGGCCCAACCGGTCCTACACCCTGATCGCCGGCTGCGTCCTGGCCGGGCTGATCGCCCTGCTCGCCCTCGTGTCCCTGGTCTGGCTCCCGTACGCCGCCGACGACACCTCCGGCGGACGGCTCACCGGCCCCGCCGCCGACCACCTCCTGGGCACCGACAAGCTCGGCCGCGACCTGTTCACCCAGGCGATGACCGGCTCCCGGATCGCCGTCGAGGCCGGACTCGGGTCCGTGCTCGTCGCGGCCGTCATCGGCGTCACCCTCGGCGTGCTGAGCGCCTTCGCCCAGGGCTGGCTCGACGACACGCTCTCCGCGTTCCTCGACATCCTGATCGCCTTCCCGACCCTGCTGCTCGCCATGCTGATCGTCGCCGCCCGCTCGGCCACCCTCGGCTCGGCCGTGCTGGCGATCGGCCTCGCGCAGAGCGCCGTCGTGGCCCGCCTGGTGCGCATCCTGGTCAAGCGGGTCCTGGCCCAGGACTACATCACCGCCGCCCGCACCTCCGGCACCTCCTGGCCCCGCATCGTGGCCGGACACGTGCTGCCCAACATCTGGCCCACCCTGGTGGTCAACCTGGCGCTCCAGTTCGGCCTCGCCGTGCTGGCCGAGGCCGGGCTGTCCTACCTGGGCCTGGGCGCCCCGCCGCCGAACGCCTCGTGGGGCCGCATGCTCCAGGAGGCGCAGGCCACCTTCACCACCGCCCCGGCGGGCGCCCTCGCCCCCGGCATCCTGCTCGTGCTGCTCGTCATCGGCGTCAACCTCGTCGCCGACGGCCTGCGCGACACCCTCGACCCGGCCACCCGGCGGAGGCGCGCATGACCCTCCTGGACATACGCGGCCTCACCGTCCGCACCGCCGACGGGCGCACCCTCGTGGACGACCTCTCGCTGACCGTCGGCCCCGGCGAACGGCTCGGCGTCATCGGCGAGTCCGGCTCCGGCAAGTCGCTCACCACCCTCGCCGTCCTCGGACTGCTGCCCGAGGGCATGACCGCCACCGGCAGCATCGAACTGGCCGGCACCCAGATCGTGGGCGCGACCGAGAAACGGCTCACGACCGTACGCGGCCGGGACGCCGCCATCGTCTTCCAGGAGCCGCTGACCGCCCTGGACCCTCTCATGCGGGTGGGCCGGCAGCTCGCCGAACCGCTCCGCAGAAGGCGCCGCCTGGCCGGCGGCGCGCTGAAGCGGGCCGTCGCCGAGGCCCTGGAACAGGTGCGGCTGCCCGAGCCCGACCGCATCGCCCGCGCCTTCCCGCACGAGATCTCCGGCGGCCAGCGCCAGCGCGTCGCCCTGGCCATGGCCCTGGCCTGCGAGCCCAAGCTGCTCATCGCGGACGAGCCCACCACCGCCCTCGACGTGTCCGTGCAGGCCGAGATGCTCGCCCTGATCGACACCCTGGTGCGCGAGCGCGAGATGGCGGTCCTGTTCGTCAGCCACGACCTGGCGGTCGTCGCCAAGGTCACCGACCGCGCCCTGGTCATGAAGGACGGCCGTGCCGTGGAGGAGGGCACCGTGGAGCAACTCGTCCGGGCTCCGCGCGAGGAGTACACCAAGGCGCTGGTGACCAGCGCGCGACGGCTGGAGTCCGCCCTGGACCTGAGGAGCGCGCCATGACCCCCGCCTCGGAAACCACGACCCCCGTCCTCGAACTGGACGACGTCGCGCTGAGCTACCGGGGGAGCGCCGCCCCCGTCGTCCGGGACGTGTCCCTCACCGTCCGGGCCGGACACAGCCTCGCCCTGGTCGGCGAGTCGGGCGCCGGCAAGACGACCCTGCTGCGCCTGCTGCTGGGCCTCGCCCGGCCCACCGCCGGCACCGTGCGCTTCGACGGCGAGCCGCTCGCCCTCCGGGACCGCGAGCAGATGCGCCGCTTCCGGCGCGGCGTGCAGTGCGTGTTCCAGGACCCGTACTCCTCCCTCGACCCGCGCCGCCGGGTGGGCGCCATCGTGGCCGAGCCCCTGCGCTCCCTCGGCATCGCCGACAGGCGTACGGCGGCGCCCAAGGTGGCCGAGGCGCTGGAGCGGGTCGGGCTGCCCGCCGACGCCGCGCGGCGCTACCCGCACGAGTTCTCCGGCGGCCAGCGCCAGCGCATCGCCATCGCCCGTGCGACCGTGTGCGAGCCACGGGTGCTGCTCGCCGACGAACCCGTCAGCGCCCTCGACGTCACCACCCGGGTCAAAATCGTCGACCTGCTGGCCGAGTTGAAACAGGAGCGTGGACTGACGCTCGTCATGGTCTCCCACGACCTGTCGGTGGTCGCCTCCCTGTGCGAGCGCACCGCCGTGCTGGAGCGCGGGCGCGTCGTCGAACAGGGCGACACCGCCCGGGTGCTGGGCGACCCCGCGCACCCGTACACCCGCCGCCTCGTGGACAGCGTGCCGCGCCTGCCCGGCTGAGGAGCCGCCCGCGGAGTACCGTGGGGAGCCGGGGGCAGGACTGGCGAAAACGATGGCGAACACCGAGGAATCGCAGGTCACAGCGGCAGGGATACCCTTCGGCACGGCCGAGACCGCCACGGCCCTGCTGGACGGGCACGGGCTCGTCACCGGCTGGAGCGCCCCGGCCACCAGGCTGCTGGGCTTCACCGCCGCCGACGTGCTCGGCGCCCCGGTGGGAAAGCTGCTCGCCGTGGCGCCGGACGCGCGGGGCGTCGTCGCCGCGCTGGAGTGGACCAGGGACGAGGGCGGCTGGGCCGGGCTGGTGCCCGCGGTGACCCGGGAAGGGCGCCGCGTGAACCTGGGGGTGCGGATCAACGCCGTCACCGACGGCGAGGGCGCCGCACGGTGGGTGGTGAGCGCCGTCGGCACGGAGGGGGTGCCGTGGTGGGGCGCGAGCGGATCGGTGATCGAGCGGATGTTCGCGCTCTCGCCCATGGGCATGGCCGTGCTGAACAGCGATCTGCGCTACGTCTGGGTGAACGCGGCGACGGCACGCGCCAGCGGCATCCCGGCCGACAAGTGGCTGGGACGCTCGCTGGCCGAGATGCTCCCCGGGATCGACATCGAGGCCGTGGAGGCGGAGCTGCGGACGGTGCTGGACACCGGCGTCCCGCTCCTCGGCCGCGAGTACGTGTACCAACCGCCCTGGAAAGCCGGCCAGGAGCAGGCCCTGCTGGCCTCCGTCTTCCGGCTGGACGCCGCCGCGGGGAACCCGCTGGGCCTGTGCACCATGGCCAACGACATCACCGACCGCTATCTGGCCAAGCGCCGGCTGGACCTGCTGGACCAGGCCGGCGAGCGCATCGGCCGGACGCTGGACGTGGCACAGACCGCCCAGGACCTCGCCGACGTGGCCGTGCCCGAGTTCGCCGACCTCGTCACCGTCGATCTGCTCGACGCGGTGTTCCGGGGCGACGAGCCGCAGCCGGCGCCGGATCCCCGTACGGGGGCGGCGGTGCTGCGCCGGGCCGGGCTGCGGTCCGTGGGCGACGGCTCGCCGGCCACCCCGGTCGAGGTGGGGCAGACCGCCGCACACCCCGCCACCTCACCCGTCGCGCGGGCGCTGCACACCGGCCGGCCGCGCCTGGTGGCGCGGCTGGACCCGCACCCCGGCGACGGCGGGGCGCCGGGCCCCGAACCGATCGCCCGGATGCGGGAGGCGGGCTTCCACTCGCTGATGGCCGTGCCGCTGCGGGCCCGGGGCAGCCACCTGGGGGCGGCCCTCTTCTGGCGCGGGCCGCGCCCCCAGCCGTTCCAGGACACCGACCTGGCGCTGGCCACCGAGCTGACCTCCCGGGTGGCCGTCGCGGTGGACAACGCCCGCCGATTCACCCGCGAGCACAACGCCGCCCTGACCCTGCAGCGCGATCTGCTGCCGCAGGGGGCTCCCGAGCAGACCGCGGTGGAGGCGGCCTCGCTCTACCTGCCCGCCGACGCGAAGGCCGGCGTCGGCGGCGACTGGTTCGATGTGATCCCGCTGTCCGGGGCGCGGGTCGGGCTGGTCGTCGGGGACGTCGTCGGACACGGCATCCACGCCGCCGCCACCATGGGCAGGCTGCGCACCGCCGTGCAGACGCTCGCCGGCCTCGACCTGGCCCCCGACGAGCTGCTGGCCCACCTCGACGGCCTGATCGGACGGCTCACGGAGTCGGAGGGCCACGGCGGCGCCGAGGCCGGGGTCGTCGGCGCCACCTGCCTGTACGCGGTCTACGACCCGGTCAGCCGGCGCTGCACCCTGGCCCGGGCGGGACACCCGCCGCCGCTGGTGGCCGCCCCCGGCGGGCCCGTCCATGTGCTCGAGCTGCCCAGCGGCCCGCCCCTGGGCGTGGGAAACCTGCCCTTCGAGTCCACCGAGCTCACGTTGGACGAGGGCAGTGCGCTCGTCCTGTACACCAACGGCCTCATCGCCGCCCACGGGCTCGACGCCGACGCCGGGATCGAACGGCTGTGCGCCGCGCTGGCCGGGCCGCACCGGCCCGTCGAAGCTCTGTGCGAGCGGGTCATGGAGACCCTGCCGGTCAACCCGCCGGACGACGACGTGGCCCTGCTGCTGGCCCGCACCCGCGCCCTCGGCGCCGGGCAGGTGGCCTCCCGGGAGGTCCCCCGCGACCCGGCCGCCGTCTCCGACGCCCGCGCCTGGGCCCTCGCCACCCTGGGCGAGTGGGGCCTGGACGAACTCGCCTTCACCGCCGAACTGGTCGTCAGCGAACTGGTCACCAACGCCGTGCGGTACGGCTCCCCGCCGATTCGGCTGCGCCTGATCCGCGAGCGCGCCCTGATCTGCGAGGTCTCCGACCACAGCAGCACCTCCCCGCATCTGCGCCGGGCCGGCACGACGGACGAGGGCGGCCGCGGCCTGTTCCTCGTCGCCCACGTCGTCCAGGACTGGGGCACCCGCTACACCCCCGAGGGCAAGACCGTCTGGGCCGAGCAGCCCTTCGAGCCCCACGCCGCCGCCCTCGCCGCGGCCCTGGGGGAGGGCATGGCGGCCGGCTGACCCCCGGCCCGCACCGAAGGCGTACTCCCCCCCGGAGGTGTACTACCCCTCCACCCCGGACCCCGCCGCCCAGGTGCCCTCCCTCGTCAAGTCCCGCTCCGGGCCCAGCGGCTCCCTCGGCGTCACGCCCTGACGTGCGCCGGCGGGGCCGCCGAGTCGCGGATCACCACGCCGGGCGCGGGGGCCGGCCGTAGGCCGCCGCGGCGGCCTACGGCTGGGGGTGCGGCCGGAAGTGCCGGAAGTGCGCACGGTGTTCCGCTGTGCGCGGAGGGTGATGGCCGAGTTGCATCCGCAGCTGGATGCCGTGGATGACCTCGATCACGCCCAGCGCCAGCAGCCAGATGCCGGCCACCGCCGTGAGCGCGGCGATGGAGCCGAAGGGCGCGACGATCAGGATGATGCCGGCCAGGATGCTGATGATGCCGAAGAAGATCTGCCACCCGCGGGCCGGGAGCTGCTCATGGGAGATGGCCGCGGCGGTGAGCATGACGCCCCGCAGCAGCCAGGAGAATCCGATCCACAGGGCGAGCAGCAGGACCGACTGCGCCGGCCCCCGCAGACAGAGCAGGCCGAGCAGTACGGCGAGTCCGCCGCTCACGAAGCTCAGCACCCGCAAGTGCCCGGGCACATGGGCGGCGAAGGCCCCCGCGAGCTGGAAGATCCCGCTGATCAGCAGATAGGCGCCGAACAGGGCGCCGAGCACCGCCAGGGTGGTCCCGGGCCACGCCAGCACGATGACCCCGAGCACGATCGCGACCACGCCCGCGGTCACCATGACCTGCCAGGCGGCGTCGGACAGCATGCCCAGGGGACCGGCGAACGGGGACTCGGGGCCCGAGGGCCGCTCGCCGCGCCGCGGGGCACCGAACGGCTCGGTAGCGGGCTGTCCGGCACCGGGCGGTTCGGCGGCGTGGTGTTCCCGACGCGCCTGCCCGGGGGCGTGTTCCTCGGGACGGGGTTGTTCCGGACGGTGTTCTTCGGAACGGTGTGGTTCGGGTTCGTGTGGGGTGTCGGAGGAGAAGCTCATGCCGTCCACCTCCTCGAGGGAAACGTGTGATGGAACAGATGGCCGTACCCGACACCACCATCCTCTCCCCGCGCGTGCCTCTTCGCCTGATGACACGGTGCCTCGCACCCGGTGGGGGCGCGTGGCAAGGTGGGGTGTGAGCGACGTCCGAGCGAGGTGTGAGCGAGAAGGAGACCCGCATGGACGAGAGGGAGTTCTTCCAGGCGGTGGCCGACCGGGCGCGGTTGTCCAGGCAGGAGGCGGCCGATCTCACCCGCGCCACCCTGGAGACCCTGGCACTGCGGCTGACCGACGGCGAGGCCCGCGACCTCGCCCGGGAACTTCCCGAGCCGCTTCGGGAAGCGCTCCTCCGGGGACAGGGGGAGGTGCGGCTCTTCGAGCCCGAGGAGTCGGTCCACCGGGTGCGCGGGCGCACCGGACTGTCCGAGTCCGAGGCGGACCGGGGTGTCCGCGCGGTGCTGCGGACCCTGCGGGAGGCCATCTCGCGGGAGGAGTTCGACCACGCGATGTCCCAGCTCGGCAGCGGTTTCGCGAGGATGGCCGAGCCGGCCGGCTGACGCTCTCAGGCGGCCCGCCAGCCGCTCCACCGGCCCACCGTGACCTCCACCACCGGCCCTGACGGCGGCCGCTCCCCGTACTGCGCCGGATACTTGCCGACCAGCAGCCGCGCATATCCCGCCGAGGTGGCCGAGGCGTCCGCCGGCGACAGCACCCGGGCCGTGCCGTCGGCCCGCGCCCACCACAGCAGGTCCCAGTCCTCGGCGTAGGCGTCCACCAGCAGGCATACGGCGGGGTGGGCCCGGATGTTGTCCAGCCGGGTCAGCCGCGCCGACCGCTTGGGTTTGTGGTCGACCGCCGTCACCACCGTGTCGCCGGACACCGCGAAGACCACCGGCACCAGATGCGGCCGCCCCCCGGCGGCCACGGTGGCCAGCCGGGCGACCCTGGCGCGCGCGAAACGCTCCCGCGCCCAGGCGCTCGTCATGGTGGGCATGATGGTGGTGGCACGGCGGCGTGAGGCCATGGTGACACGGCAGCACACGCCGGGCCGGATGCCCGGCGCCCGGGTGTGCCGCTACCGCTTCTTCTCTTCCTCCTCTTCCTCTTCACGCTCCCCCTCCGCCTGTGAGGGGGTCGACACCGGCACATCGGGGTGGTCGGCGCGGCCCGGGGTCTCGTTGTCGCGCTCGCCTTCCGCCTGGGACGGGGTGGTGCGGTAGGGCTCGCTCATTGGGAACGCTCCGTTCGGTTTCCGGGCCGTCACCGCCCCGTACGAGCGGCCGGGCCCCGGCCGCCGCCCCCGCCCCGGGCGGCCTTGGTCGCGTACGAGCAGGCGACGAGCGCGAGCACGACGGCGACGGCGCCGACGACGACATTGCTGATGATGGTGCGGGTGGTGGCGACGCTCCCCGAGACCACCCACGGCGCGATGATGGTCCACACGCCCAGCAGCACGGCGGCCCAGGCCATGCCGTGCGTGCGCTCATAGGCATGGCCGAAGCCGCCCGTGAGCAGGGCGTAGGCGATCCCGACGATCAGATTGGTGACGGCCAGGGTCATCATGCCGTTGAAGCCCGCGATCCAGGGGGACGCGGCAAGGTACAGACCGGTGATCAGGCACATCGCCTCGACGGCCTGGGCCAGGGGCCTGGTCGCCGCCTGTTCCGCCCAGGTGTGGCGTTCCCGCATTTGCAGGATGTCCGGATGGGACTCGATGGTCGCATGGGTCGGTTCCATCGTTTTCGCCTCCTGCGGTCAATTCTCTCCGACCCCCCGAGTGCCCGATATGGGGTCCGGTATCGCGCGAAAACCCAGAAACTTCGCGAGATGCCGCGAATCCGGCAACGCTCGCCGCGCTGCGCGGCCCCGGGGCGTACGGCGGCACCACGGCGCGTCTGCACGTCTACGTCGACGCCTACGACCTGGCCGAGCGCCTGGGCCCGGAGGGTGTCACCGTCACGCGGACCGCAGCCTCGGGGGCAGCCAGTCCAGCTGGACCTCCTGATGGGCCGGCCCGCCGCCCTCGTGGTCGTTGAAGGAGTAGACCTCGATGCGCTTGTCCTCGCCCGCGTAGGCGTTGTACGCGGCGAACACCGTGGACGGCGGGCAGGTCTGGTCCTCCAGCGCGGTCGAGAAGAGCGCCGGCGCCCGCCCCCGGGCGGCGAAGTGGACGCCGTCGAAGTAGGAGAGCGTACGGAAGATCCGCTCGTCCCGGCCGATGTGGGTCCTGAGGTACTTGCCGATCTCCCGGTACGGATCGCGGTCGGTCAGCGTCGCCGCCCGCTCGAAGTGGCACAGGAAGGGCACATCGGGGGCGATCGCGGCCAGGTCCGGCACCAGACCGCCCACGGCCAGCGCGATGCCCCCGCCCTGGCTGGTGCCCACGACCGCGGTGCGGGCGGGGTCGGCGAGCGGGTGGGAGCGGGCCGCCTCCACCGCGCGCACGGCGTCGGTGAACACCCGCCGGTAGTAGTAGTCCTCCGGGTTCTCGATCCCCCTGGTCATGAACCCGGGGTACGCGGGCCCGGAGCCGACCGGATCCGGGGTGTCGCCGCCGGACCAGCCGCTGCCCTGGCCGCGGGTGTCCATCACGAAGTGGGCGAAACCCGCGACCGGCCACAGCAGATGGGTGTGCGGCAGCCCGCGCCCGCCGCCGTAGCCGATGTACTCGACCACGACGGGCAGCGGCTCCCGGGCCCCGGCCGGGTGGAGGAACCAGCCCTTGACCGGATGGCCGCCGAACCCCGCGAAGGTGACGTCGTACACCGCCACCCCGGTGAGCGCCGTGGCGACGGGCTCGAAGGCGGCGTTCAGCTCGTGGTCGCGGGCCTCGGCGAGGGTCTTCTCCCAGAACCGGTCGAAGTCCTCGGGCTCCGCGACGCGCGGCCGGTAGCGGCGCAACTCCTCGAGCGGAAGGTCGAACAGGGCCATGCGCTCCAGCTCCCTTTCGGACACGCGGAACAGCGGACGCTTGAAACGAACGCTTGAAACGACTCAATCCTGCAACGACGCAAGCCTGTGCAGGAAACCATCGCGCCAAACCCCCTGACAAGGGGTGGTCAGATCGGCAGCGGCGCCCCGGCCCGCTTGACCCCGGCCCGGCGCAGCGCGAGCAGCCGGCGCCGGACGGTGGAGTCGGACCAGCCCGTGGCGGCCGCGAGTTCGGCGTAGCTCGGGTGCACCGCAGTCGGATGGTCCACGCGGCTGTAGGCGGCGCCCGGCTGTCGATCTGCAGGGGGTGCACCAGACCGCGGTCGATGTCGTCGAGTATGACGGGATCCGTGTTCATCGGGGCCAGCATGCCGGTTTCCGGCACCGGGCGGGCGACCCCCTCTAAGCTGACGTCAGGTACTCCCTCGTGAAAGGAAGCATGTGAACACACAGGCCGAGACGTTCGAGTTTCAGGTCGAGGCGCGCCAGCTCCTGCAGTTGATGATCCACTCCATTTACTCCAACAAGGACGTCTTCCTGCGGGAGCTGATCTCCAACGCCTCCGACGCGTTGGACAAGTTGCGGCTGGAGGCGCTGCGCGGCACCGAGCTGCGGGCGGACACCTCCGATCTCCACATCGAGATCGAGGTCGACAAGGAGCACCGCACGCTGACCGTGCGCGACAACGGCATCGGCATGACCCACGACGAGGTGGTCGGGCTCATCGGCACCATAGCCAAGTCCGGCACCGCCGAGTTCCTGCGCGAGCTGAAGGAGTCGAAGGACGCCGCCGCTTCGCAGGACCTGATCGGGCAGTTCGGCGTCGGCTTCTACTCCGGCTTCATGGTGGCCGACCAGGTCACCCTGGTGACCCGCCACGCCACGGAGACCCGGGGCACCCGCTGGGAGTCCACGGGTGAGGGCACCTACACCATCGAGGAGCTGGACGAGGCGCCCCAGGGCACCTCCGTCATCCTGCGGCTCAAGCCGGAGGACACCGAGGACTCCCTCTTCGACTACACCTCGCCGTGGAAGATCAAGGAGATCGTCAAGCGGTACTCCGACTTCATCACCTGGCCCATCCGCATGGCCACCGAGTCCACGGACGCGGACGCGAACGCGACCACGGACGCGGAGGCGGAGGCGGACAAGTCCGAGGACGAGGCCGGGGAGAAGGCCGGGGACGAGCCGCGGCTGGAGACGCTCAACTCGATGAAGGCCCTGTGGGCGCGCTCCAGGGACGAGGTCTCCGACGACGAGTACCACGAGTTCTACAAGCACATCAGCCACGACTGGAACAACCCGCTCGAGACCATCCGCATGCAGGCGGAAGGAACCTTCGAGTACCAGGCGCTGCTGTTCATCCCGTCCCAGGCGCCGCTCGACCTGTTCATGCGGGAGCGCAAGCGCGGTGTGCAGCTCTACGTCAAGCGCGTCTTCATCATGGACGACTGCGAAGAGCTCATGCCGGAGTATCTGCGCTTCGTCAAGGGCGTGGTCGACGCGCAGGACCTCTCGCTGAACGTGTCCCGCGAGACCCTCCAGCAGGACCGCCAGATCCAGCTGATGCGCCGGCGCCTGGTCAAGAAGGTGCTGTCGACGGTCAAGGACATGATGTCCGAGAACGCCGAGGGCTACGCGACGTTCTGGAAGGAGTTCGGCCGCGCCGTCAAGGAAGGGCTGCTGGACGACTTCGAGAACCGGGACGCGATCCTGGAGATCTCCTCCTTCGCCTCGACCCAAGACCCGGAGCGGCCCACGACCCTGCGGCAGTACCTGGACCGCATGAAGGACGGGCAGCAGCACATCTACTACATGACGGGCGAGTCGCGCTCCATCATCGAGAGCTCCCCGCACATGGAGGCCTTCCGGGAGAAGGGCTACGAGGTGCTGCTGCTCACCGACCCGATCGACGAGATGTGGGTCGGCTCCGTGCCGGAGTTCGACGACAAGCAGTTCCAGTCGATCGCCAAGGGGCAGGTGGACCTCGACACCGAGGAGGAGAAGAAGGAGGGCGAGGCCGAGCGCGAGCAGCGGAAGAAGGACTTCGCCGAGCTGCTGTCCTGGATGACGACGACCCTCAGCGAGCAGGTGAAGGAGGTGCGGCTGTCCTCCCGGCTCACCACCTCGCCCGCCTGTGTCGTCGGCGACACCCATGACGTCACGCCGCAGCTGGAGAACATGTTCCGCGCCATGGGCCAGGACATGCCCCAGATCAAGCGCATCCTCGAGCTCAACCCCACCCACCCGCTGGTGACCGGGTTGCGCGAGGCCCACAGCGCGGACCCGGACG
The DNA here is from genome assembly GCF_039532705.1 of Streptomyces sparsogenes subsp. cuspidosporus. NCBI lineage: Bacteria > Bacillati > Actinomycetota > Actinomycetes > Kitasatosporales > Streptomycetaceae > Streptomyces > Streptomyces sparsogenes. The sequence continues at coordinate 70,657 of NZ_BAAASD010000020.1, forward strand.
CGGCGGGGCTGGCGGAGACGGCCGAACTCATCCACGGCATGGCGGTCCTCGCCGAGGGCGGCGAGCTCGGCGACCCGGCGCGCTTCATCAAGCTGATGGCGGACCGGCTGCAGCACACGCTGTGACGCGGTAGCGCCGTCGCACGGACACCGCGCGCGGGCGGGGCGGGCGCCGCCCCGCCCCGCGCGGGTGTCACTCCGCGGGCGCCTGCGCGAGCGTGTCCAGGATCTGCTGCCCGTACTTGGCCAGCTTGTTCTCGCCGACGCCGCTGACCGTGCCCAGCTCCGCCAGGGTGCCGGGGGACAGCGTGGCGATCTGGCGCAGCGTCGCGTCATGGAAGATCACATACGCGGGGACGCCCTGCTCCTTGGCGGTGGCCGCGCGCCAGGCGCGCAGCGCCTCGAACACCGGTACCGCCTCGGGCGGCAGGTCCACGGGGGCGGTGGCGCGGCCCGACTTGGCGGACGAGCCGGAGGACCCCGCCTTGGCGGCCCGCGGCGCCCGCTCCGGCTCGCGCCGCAGCATCACCTGGCGCCGCCCGCCCAGCACCTCGGCGCTGGCCTCGGAGAGCACCAGCGTGCCGTAGTCGCCCTCCACCGCGAGCAGCCCCTGGGCGAGCAACTGGCGCACCACGCCCCGCCATTCGGCCTCGCGCAGCTCGCTGCCGATCCCGAACACCGACAGGGCGTCGTGGTCGAACTGGATCACCTTGGCGGTCTTCTTGCCGAGCAGGATATCGATCACCTGGCCGGCGCCGAACTTCTGGTTGCGCTCCCGCTTGAGCCGCACCACCGTCGACAGCAGCTTCTGCGCGGCGACGGTGCCGTCCCACGCCTCCGGGGGCGTCAGGCAGGTGTCGCAGTTGCCGCACGGGGTGCTCCGCTGCCCGAAGTAGGCGAGCAGCCCCACCCGGCGGCACTCGACCGTCTCGCACAGCGCCAGCATCGCGTCCAGGTGCGCGGCGAGACGGCGGCGGTGGGCCGCGTCGCCCTCCGAGCCGTCGATCATCTTGCGCTGCTGTACGACGTCCTGCAGACCGTAGGCCAGCCAGGCGGTGGAGGGCAGCCCGTCCCGCCCGGCCCGGCCCGTCTCCTGGTAGTAGCCCTCGACCGACTTGGGCAGGTCCAGATGGGCGACGAACCGGACGTCGGGCTTGTCGATGCCCATGCCGAACGCGATCGTCGCGACCATGACCAGCCCGTCCTCCCGCAGGAACCGCGCCTGGTGCTCGGCCCGGGTCCCCGCGTCCAGACCCGCGTGGTACGGGAGCGCGTCGATCCCGTTCTTCACCAGGAACTCGGCGGTCTTCTCGACCGAGGCCCGCGACAGGCAGTAGACGATGCCCGCGTCCCCCGGGTGCTCGGTGCGCAGCAGCTCCAGGAGCTGCCGCTTGGGGTCGTTCTTGGGCGCGATGCGGTACTGGATGTTCGGCCGGTCGAAGCTCGCCACGAAGTGGCGGGCGTCCTGCAGCTTCAGCCGCGAGGCGATCTCGGCGTGGGTGGCCTCGGTGGCCGTGGCCGTCAGCGCGATGCGCGGCACGTCGGGCCAGCGCTCGTGCAGCTCGGACAGCGCGAGGTAGTCGGGCCGGAAGTCGTGTCCCCACTGGGCCACGCAGTGGGCCTCGTCGATGGCGAACAGCGAGATCGAGCCCCGGCCCAGCAGCGCGAGGGTGGACTCCACCCGCAGCCGCTCCGGCGCCAGGTAGAGCAGGTCCAGCTCGCCCGCGAGGAACTCCGCCTCCACCAGCCGCCGCTCGTCCAGGTCCTGGGTGGAGTTGAGGAACCCGGCCCGTACGCCGAGCGCCCGCAGCGCGTCGACCTGGTCCTGCATCAGCGCGATGAGCGGCGAGACGACGACGCCGACGCCCTTACGGACCAGCGCGGGGATCTGGTAGCACAGCGACTTGCCGCCGCCGGTCGGCATCAGGACCAGCGCGTCGCCGCCGGCCACGACATGGTCGATGATCTCCTGCTGCTCGCCCCGGAACGAGTCGTAGCCGAAGACCCGGCGCAGGACGCGCAGCGCGTCGCTCGCACCGCCGGCGTCTCTTGGGTCCGGATCGACGGTGCCCGGGTCGCCGAGGTCACCGTTCGTGAGGTCACCGTTCGTGAGGGGATCGTTCTCGGGGAGAGCCACCCGGCGAGTCTAGTAGGCCGAAGGGGTGGATCGTGCCGTGGGACGGCCACCCGAAGGGGTCGGTTGGGGAGGGCTGTGAGTGGGCAGTGTGGCCCTGAGGCGGGCAGATTGGTCATGCTCGCGTCAAGAACCCGCGGCGGAGCCGCACATCGATTCAGCCCTTACCCCACGAGGAGGCCGATCGTGAGATCCAGCAAGGCCCTGCGCGCATTACCCGCCGTCGCGGTCGCGGTGCTCGCCCTGGCGGGCGGCCAGGCGGTGGCGGCGCCCGCGCCCGGAGCGGCGCAGCCGCACGCCGTCGCCGCGCGGGTGCTGACGTACGACGCGTCCCAGGCGGCGGAGTTCAAGGACGCCGTCACCAAGGGCGCCGGGATCTGGAACACCAGCGTGGCCAACGTGCAGCTGAAGCCGGTCGCCACGGGCCAGCGGGCCAACATCCGCATCATCGCGGACGACGGCTGGCCGCGCACCGCCACGACGAGCCTGGGCAGCGGCACGATCTACTTCGGCCGCCAGGCCGTCGACCAGGGCTACAACACCGTGCGCATCTCGTCCCACGAGCTGGGCCACATCCTGGGCCTGCCGGACATGAAGCCCGGCCCCTGTTCCAGCCTGATGTCCGGCTCCACGGCCGGCGTCTCCTGCGTCAACCCCAACCCCAACGCGGCCGAGAAGGCGGAGGTCGAGGACAACTTCGCCACCGCCCTCACGGGCACGGCCGCCACGCGTGACCTGCTCTTCGTGGACTGATGCACGGCGCGGGGCCGTGAGCGCCCGGGCCGCCCGGCTCATCCGCCGGGCGGCTCGGCGGGCTCGGGCGGCGGCGGGCCCGTGGTGTCGCGGTGAACCAGGGTGGGGGAGACGGTCATCAGGACGGACCGGGTGCGGCCCTCGACGCGCTCCAGCAGCAGCCGCGCCGCCGTCGCGCCCATCAGGCCGCCCGCCTGGTCGACGCTGGTCAGCCGGACGGGGGCGAGCGCGGCGACGGCGGTGTTGTTGTAGCCGACCAGCGAGAAGTCCTCGGGGATCCGCAGCCCCAGCTCGCGCGCGGCCCGGAAGACGCCCATGGCGGCCACGTCCGCCCCCGCGAAGACGGCGGTGGGCCGCTCCGCCGAGCTCAGCAGCTCCATCCCGGCCCGGTAGCCGCCCTCCTCGGAGAAGGCGGTCATGGCGACCCGCGCCAGGTCCCCGAGGCCGTGGCGGCGCATCGCCTCGTGGTAGCCGCGGCGCTGGACCCGCTCCGGGGTGCCCGTCCAGCCGCTGCCCCGGTTGCCGGCGGTGGAGGTCAGGGCGATCCGGCGGTGGCCGAGCCCGACCAGGTGGTCGACCACCAGACCCGCGCCCAGGGCGTCGGCGTCGACGACCGAGTCGTGTTCCTCCGCCACGTCGTGGTGGCCGATCACCACCGTGGGCACGGTGGCCGCCGTCCGCAGCACCTCGGCGCGCGGAAAGCCCGGCCCGATGAGGATCAGCCCGTCCATCTGGCGGTCCACCAGGGCCCGGGCCAGCTTGGTCTGGTCCTCCTCCGCGAAGCCGGCGGCGCCGATCAGCACCTGGTAGTCGCCGTCGCGCAGCTCGGTGTTGACCCCGTCGAGGATGTCCGCGAAGAAGGCGTTGCGGATGTTGTCCAGCAGGACGCCGATCGTGTAGGTACGGCCGCGCATGCCGCGGGCGGCCGCGTGCGGGCGGTAGTCGAGTTCGGCCATGGCCGCGCTCACCCGCTCGCGCATCGCGGGGCTCACCCCGTAGGCGTTGCGCAGCACCTTGGACACGGCTGACTTCGAGACACCGGCGTGCCGCGCGACATCGGTGATCGTCACGCGGCGTCGCCGGTCGCTCGTGGGGGCCATGGAGCTGCCTTCCGGGTAACTGTCTCGTGAAACGGTCTACGGTCCGCACTGTACGCCGTCGAAGAGCGCGGTCGCCGTCGGCCCCGGCGCCACGCGGATCTCATTGTTATGCGCCCGTGACTTGACCCTCGTAGCTCCCTCGGCCCACCTTTGAGTCGTTTCAATTCGGAGACCGTTCCACGTTTCTCGCGAACGTTTCGTGCGAACCTCTCTCCGAGTCGGGACTCCGGGGCATGTCAATGAGGACGGGAGCGACCGGATGACCATGCATCAAGCCACCCAGGACTCCTCGGCCGAAGCCGAGGGCACCGTCAGCCGTCAGCAGTGGAAGTGGTCGGTCCTGGCCGGCATGGCCTCGTACCTGGACGCGGGGTCGATCGTGGCCCTGGGCGCGGGCCTGGCCCTCTTCCAGGACGAACTGGGCCTCAGCGACTCGGGCGTCACGGGCGTCGGAGCGCTCGCCGCGATCGGGCCCAACGCCATCGGCGCGGCGGTCGGCGCCTTCATCGGCGGCCGGCTCGGCGACAAGCTCGGCCGCAAGCGGATCTACCAGTGGGACCTGTTGATCTACGCGGCCGCGATCCTGTGCATCGCGCTCGCCGTCAACCCGGCGATGCTGTTCATCGGCACCTTCGTGGTGGGCGTGGCCGTGGGCGCCGACGTGCCGACCTCGCTCGCCCTGGTGGGGGAGTTCTCGCCGGCCAGGGCCCGGGGCAAGTTGCTCGGCTTCACCCAGGTCGCCTGGAACATCGGGCCGATGATCGTGCTCCTGCTCGCGCTCGCGCTCTCCCCGCTCGACCTGCTGGGCATCCGCATCGTCTTCCTCCATCTGTTCGTGGTCGCGCTGATCACCTGGGCGCTGCGCCGTGGCATGACCGAGTCGGCGGTGTGGAAGGCCGCGGCGAGCAAGGGCGCGGCCGCCACGGCCGGGGTGCGGGAGCTGTTCCGCGGACCGCACCTGAAGGCGCTGCTGTGGACCGGGAGCTTCTACCTCTTCTGGAACCTGGCCGCCGGCACGGCGGGCCTGTTCACCCCGTACATGGTCAAGAACCTGGGCGCCGGGGGCCAGGGCACCAGCGTGGCGCTGTCCTGCGCCGGGTTCGGCGTCGGCATCGCCGCGACCGTCCTGGTGTTCATGCCGCTGACCGACCGCGACCACCGCACCCGCCGGATGCTGTGGGCCGTCGGCGCGGTGATGCAGATCATCGCCTACGCGCTGTTCCTGTGGTTCCCCTTCACCGTGCCGACGATCCTGCTGAACACCTTCCTGTTCGGTGTCGGGGCCTCGCTGGCCGGTGAGGCGGTCTACAAGACGTTCAGCCAGGAACTCTTCCCGACCATGCTGCGCGGCACCGCCCAGGGCTTCACCTTCGGCGCGGCGCGCACCTGCCTGGGCGTCTGGAGCTACTTCGTGCCCCACCTCGCCGACACCGGGATCACCGCCATCGCGGCCCTGCTGACCGCGTTCCTGGTCATCAGCGGCGGCCTCGGCTACTTCTTCATGCCGGACACGGCCGGGAAGTCCCTGGACCGCATCGAGGCCGAGCGCCGGGCGGCGGCGTGACCGACGGCGCCCGCGAGCTCCTGGCCCGCTTCACCGACCCCGCCCCCGAGTACGGGCCGCTGCCGATCTGGTGGTGGAGCGGCGCCAAGGTCACCCGGGACCGGCTGCGCCGCCAGATGGCGGAGCTGACCTCCCAGGGCATCCGGCAGGCCGTGGTGATGTGCCTCGCGCCCACCGGCCCGACCTTCGGCTCGCTGGCGGACGACCCGCCGTATCTGAGCGAGGAGTGGCTGCGGTTGCTCGACGGGGTCTGCGCGGACGCCGAGGAGCTGGGCTTCAGCCTGTGGATGTACGACCAGATCGGGTTCTCGGGCGCCAACTTCCAGGGCCGGCTGACCGCCGAGCACCCGGAGTTCGCCGGGCTCGCCCTCCACCGCACGAGGGTGGTCGCGGGCGACGGCGAGACGGTGGTGCGGCCCCCCACGGGGCACACCCCGCTCGCCGCGTACGCCGTCCCCGCCCGGGGCGCCGGTGCTTCACGGGACGGCGGCGCCCGGGACGGCGGCGCGCCACGGGACGGCGGCGGCCCGGCCGGGCGGGTCGCCGTGCCCGTCGTCGGCGGCGCGGCCCGCTGGAGCGGCGGCCCCGCCGAACTCACCCTGGTGCACAGCGGCGTCAGCGGCTTCGACTACTTCGGCGAGGCCGCCTGCGCGGCGCTGCTGGACCGGGTGCACGGCACGCTCGAGCGGCACGTCGGAAAGTGGTTCGGCCGCGCCATCGGCGGCTTCTTCCAGGACGAGCTGCCCGCCCTGCCCACCTGGGGCCGCGACTTCGCCGGGACCTTCGCCCAGGCGTACGGCTACGACCTGGTACCCGAGCTGTGGGCGCTGTGGGAGGGCGGGGACCCGCACGCGGCGCGGGTGCGCCGCGACTACCACGAGCACCGCGCCCGGCTGGGCCGCCGGGCCTTCTTCGACCCGCAGGAGGCGTTCTTCGCCCGGCACGGCCTGGTCTGCGGCTTCGACCAGCCCTCACCGGCCCGCGAGGGCGACCCGGTGGGCGGTGTCCGGGTCTACGGCGACTACCAGGGCACCCACGCCGGATACGGGGCGCCGGGCAGCGACCACTGGGGCGACGCCAAGGTCCACAGCTCGATGGCGCACGCGCTGGGCCACGGCCGCACCTGGATCGAGGCGTTCCACTCCTCCGGCTGGGGCGGCACGCTGGAGGAGACCTACGACTGGCTCGCGCCCTTCCTGCGCCGGGGCGCCACCCTGTACGACCCGCACGCCGTCTACTACAGCACCGTCGGCGGCTGGTGGGAGTGGGCGCCGCCGTCCACCTGCTGGCGCCAGCCGTACTGGTCCTCGTACCACGTGTTCGCCACCGCCGTGGCGCGGCTGTGCTCCGTGCTGACCGAGGGCGGCCATGTGTGCGACACCGTGCTGCTGTCGCCGACCACCACCGCGCAGGCGTATCTCACGCTGGACGGCCCGCTCGCCCCGGCCACGGAGGCCGGCCGCCTCTACCACGAGCTCAACGGCGTCAACTGCTGGTTCGCCGAGCGCCGCGGGGTGCTGGAGCGCGCGGGCCTCGACCACGACACCTTCGACGAGAACACGCTCGCCGGGGGCGAGGTGACCGCCGACGAGACGGGCGCCGCCCTGGTCATCGGCCACGAGCGCTACCGCACCGTGGTGCTGCCCGGGCCGCGGGCGCTGGGCGCCGCGGCGGCCCGCACCCTGGTCCGCTTCGCCACGGCGGGCGGCCGCGTGGTGTGCGTGGCCCGCGCGCCCGAACTGTTCCCCGGCGGTCCCGACACCGATGACCCGGCCACCGACGGCCCCGACGCCGCGCGGCTGTTCGCCGACGCCGTCGCGCGCGGCCTGATCACCGTCGTCGAGCGCGCCGAGCAGGTGCCCGAGGCGGTGGCCCGCGGCCCGCTGCGGATCACCGCCGACGCTCCGTACCTGCTCCGCCGCCACCGCGACGCGCTGATCCTCGCCCTGACCGCCCACGACGACACCACCGGCACCAGGGCGCCGATCGTCGGCTTCCCCATGGGCGACTGGCCCACCGAGGGCTTCTCCTGGGAGCGGTACTGGGAGCAACTGCGCACCGCCGGCTACGACTTCGTCCCCGCCGACGGCCGCACGGCCCGGGTCCGCGTCGAGGGCCCGGCCCGGCCGCGCGCCCAGCGCTGGGACCCGGGCACCGGCGACCGCACCGAACTGGCCGTGACCCGGGCGCCCGACGGGGCCTGGCTGATCGAGGTGGCGTTCGAGGACGGCGCGGTGGCGCTCGTGGTGCTCGCCGAGGAGCTGCCCGAGCCGACCCGCGCCCCCCTCGGCCCGGCCCGGGAGACCATCCCGCTGCCGGGCCCCTGGCGCGGGCTCGCCACCTCCACCCTCGACAACAGCGACGGGGACCTCGCGGCGGCCCACCGCACCGGAGTGCTGCCCATCGAGGTCTGGCGCCTGGAGCACCTGGACCCGGGTGACGGCCCCGACGGCGCCCGGTGGCGGCCCGTCACCGCCGGGTTCGGCCCGTTCGCGCTGGTCCAGGGCCCCGACTCGGACCAGTGGCGGCCCGCCAGGTGGTCGCTGTCCCGGGGCATCCCCGACGACCCGCTGCACGACGAGCGGCTGGGCCCCAAGGGCTACGTCCCCGAGGAGTTCCTGGACTGGCGGGCCGTCCCGGCCGGCGGCCGGGTGGCCGTCCGTACCCATCTGACCATCCCCGACCGCGAGGGGCTGCACCTCGCGGTGGGCGCGGGCGCGGCGCGCCGGGTGCTGCTCGACGGGGCGGAGCTGCCCCTGGAGGGGGAGGGCTACCGCACCTTCAGCGCGCTGCCCGCCTCCGCCCGCGGCCGCACCGTCGCCCTCGAGATCGAGCTGACGGCCGTCGAGGACGGGCCGGTGCGCGCGTCCTTCGCGGTGGTCCGCGACCCGGACGCCTTCCGCCGCCCGGAGTGGATCGAGGCCGGGGACGGCTCGGTGCCGGGACGCACCCACGAGCTGACGCTGCGGGCGCGCCTGGACCGCCTCCCGGACGACCCGGTCGTCCAGGTCGCCGCCGACGGCGCCTGCGCCGTCCTGGTCAACGGCGTCGAGGTGGGCCGCCAGGGCGACTTCAGCCCGTACCCCGGCCACCGCGACATCCGCGTCCACCCGTACGACCTCGGCGAGCTGCTGCGCGTCGGCGAGAACACCCTCACCCTGCGGGTCACCGACGCCGGCACCACCCCGACCGGGGCGGCCCTGGACTCGGCCCCGCCGGCGCGCGGCGGCCCCGGCTGGCTCAGCGGCAGCGGCGACTGGCGGGCGAGCCGCGACGGCGCGCCCGTACCGCTGCGGCGGCGCACCGCGAGCGGGGGCCGCGACCCGCGCTGGGTGTGTTCCTGGGCCCGTCCCCACCCGCTGCCCGGCGCCCACTGGCTGGAGCCGGCCGCCGCCCCCGGCGATGTCGTCGAACCCCTCGTGCCCGACCTGGCGCCCGGCCCCGAGCGGGTGGAGCGGCTGCGCTTCCCCGCCCCGCTCGGCACCGTCGCGCTGCGCGTCCCCACCCCGCTCGACGTCACGGTCGAGATCGAGGGCCGGAGGTACGCCACGGACCGCGAGGGCCGGGTGCGGCTGCCCGCCCCGCTGGCCGCCGCCACCCCGGTGCTGCTGGAGGTGGTCGCGGTGGACGGCCGCCGGGGCGGCGCGCTGCTCGACGCGGCGATCGAGGCCGAGGTCACCGAGGCCCCGGTGGACCTCGTCCCCTGGGAGGAGCTCGGCCTGCGCGCCCTGGGCGGACGGGTCCGCTACCGCACCACCGTCCACCTGCCGCGGCCCCCGGCCGGGCGGACCCTGCTCGACCTGGGGGAGGTCCGCGGCACCGCCGAGATCCACGTCAACGGTGCCCTGGCCGGCCGCCGGGTGTGGGGGCCGTGGACGGTCGAGGTCACCGACGCCCTGAAGGCGGGCGACAACGACATCGAGATCGTCGTGAGCGGCACGCTCGCCGGATATCTCGACGACGCCTCGCCGACCCGCGCGGTCGCGGCCGGCCAGGTACGGACGGGCCTGTTCGGCCCGGTACGACTCCGACTCGTAAAGGAATGAAGCCCGTGCAGGTCACCACACCGGTCTTCGAACACCACCGGGAGCCGCTGGGCATCGGCGAGGCCGAGCCCCGGCTGAGCTGGCGCACCGAGACCGAGGCCGAGGACTGGCAACAGACCGCCTACGAGCTGCGGGTGTTCGCCGAGGACGGCACCGAACTGGCCGCGCCCGGGCGGGTGGAGTCCGCGGACAGCGTGCTCATCCCCTGGCCGGGCCCGGCGCTGCGCTCCCGGCAGCGGGTGGCGGTGCGGGTGCGGGTCTGGGGCAGCGGCGGCGACGGGCCCTCCGCGTGGTCCGAGCCCGCCCACGCGGAGGCGGGGCTGCTGCGGCCCGACGACTGGACGGCCCGCCCCGTCACCCCCGACCGGCCGAAGGACACCGCGGCCCCCGGCGCCCCGGGGCCGGTCGCCCTGCTGCGCCGAGAGTTCACCGCCCGCGGCGCGGTGGCCTCGGCGCGGCTGTACATCACCGCCTGCGGGGTCTACGAGGCCGAGCTCAACGGGGCGCGGGTGGGCGACCACGTCCTGGCGCCGGGCTGGACCTCGTACGCCCACCGGCTGCGCTACCAGACCTTCGACGTGACCGCCCTGCTGCGCGAGGGCCCGAACACCGTCGGCGCGCTGCTGGGGGAGGGCTGGTACGCGGGCCGCATCGGCTTCGGGGGCGGGCGGCGTGCCATCTGGGGCGAGGAGACCGCCCTGCTGGCGCAGCTGGAGATCCGCTACGCGGACGGGGCGCGGGAGACCGTGGCCACCGACACGAACTGGCGGGCGGCCACCGGGCCCCTGCTGCGCTCGGAGATCTACGACGGCGAGGTGTACGACGCCCGCCTGGAGCGCGACGGCTGGTCCCGCCCCGGACACGACACCACCGGCTGGGGCCCGGTGCGGCACACCGCCCCGCCGGCCGGGGAGCTGGTCGCGCCGACCGGCCCGCCGGTGCGCCGGGTGCGGACCGTGGCCCCGGTCGAGGTCATCACCACGCCGTCCGGCCGTACCGTCCTGGACTTCGGCCAGAACCTGGTGGGGCGGCTGCGCATCACCGTCAGCGGCCCGGCCGGGCACACCGTCACCCTGCGCCACGCCGAGGTGCTGGAAGGCGGGGAGCTGGGAGTGCGGCCGCTGCGCGAGGCGAAGGCCACCGACGTCTACACCCTGCGCGGCGGGGGCCCCGAGACCTACGAGCCGCGGTTCACCTTCCACGGCTTCCGCTACGCCGAGGTCACCGGCTGGCCCGGGCCGCTGGACCCGGCCGACGTCCGCGCCGTCGTCCTGCACACCGACATGGCGCGCACCGGCTGGTTCTCCTGCTCCGAGCCGCTGGTGGAGCGGCTCCACGAGAACGTCGTGTGGAGCATGCGCGGCAACTTCCTGGACATCCCCACCGACTGCCCGCAGCGCGACGAACGCCTGGGCTGGACCGGCGACATCCAGGTGTTCGCGCCGACCGCCACCTTCCTGTACGACTGCTCCGGCATGCTCGCCGGCTGGCTGCGCGACCTGGCCGCCGAGCAGCTGACCCACCCCGAGCGGGTGCCGCCGCTGGTGGTGCCCGACATCCTCCCCGGGGACCTCGGCGACTTCCCCCGGGCCCAGGCGGTGTGGGCCGATGTCGCGGTGCTGCTGCCGTGGGTGCTCCACCAGCGCTTCGGCGACCTGGGCGTGCTGCGCGACCAGTACCCGAGCATGCGCGGCTGGGTGGAGACCGCCGCCCGGTACGCGCGCGAGGGCGGCGGCGTGTGGCACCAGCGCCACCTGGGCGACTGGCTGGACCCGGCGGCGCCGCCGGAGAGCCCGGAGGCCGCGCGGACCGACGGGGATCTGGTGGCGGGCGCCTACCTGGCGCGCTCGGCCGAGGTGCTGGCGCGGACCGCCCGGCTGCTGGGCGAGGACGACGACGCGCGGCGCTACGAGGCGCTGGCGAAGGAGGCGCGGGCGGCCTTCGGCGAGCGGTTCGTGACCCCGGCCGGGCGGCTGTCCTCCGACGCGCAGACCGCCTACGCGCTGGCGCTGTGCTTCGCGCTGCTGCCCACCGAGCGCCGGCGGGCGGGGGCCGGGGAGCGGCTGGCCGCCATCGTACGGGAGGCGGACTTCCGGATCGCCACGGGATTCGCGGGCACCCCGCTGATCTGCGACGCGCTGTGCGAGGCCGGTGAGCCGGAACTCGCCTACCGGATGCTGCTGGAGCGGGGCTGCCCCTCCTGGCTGTACCCGGTCACCATGGGCGCGACCACCATCTGGGAGCGCTGGGACTCCATGCTGCCCGACGGCACCGTCAACCCGGGCGAGATGACCTCCTTCAACCACTACGCCCTCGGCGCGGTCGCCGACTGGCTGCACCGCACCGTGGCCGGACTGGCCCCGGCCGCCCCCGGCTGGCGGCGGCTGCGGATCGCGCCCGTCCCCGGCGGTGGGCTCCGCCACGCCGGGGCCGCCCATCTCACCCCGTACGGGCGGGCCGAGGCGGGCTGGCGGTACGAGGGCGAGCGGCTGGTCGTCGAGGCGCTGGTGCCGCCGAACACCCGGGCCGAGGTGCGGTTGCCGGGCGACGACCGGCCCTTCGAGGTGGGCTCGGGGAGGCACACCTTCACACGGTGACCACCTCGACGTCGGGCAGGGTTCGGAAGGGCGCGAGCTGGTCGTCGGTGGCGCCGCTGTCGGTGACCAGCGTCCAGGCGCCGGTCAGCGGGGCCCAGGCCGTGAAGGGCGTCTGACCGAGCTTGCTGCTGTCGGCCAGCACGTACACCTGCCCGCCGCGCTGGGCCATCAGCTCCTTGAGCGCCGTCTGCTGGAGGCTGGCCTCGCAGATGCCGAGCTTCGCGTCGAGGCCGTCGGCGCCCAGGAACACCTTGTCCGCGGTGAGCCGGGTCAGGGTCAGCTCGGCGAGCGGGCCGACGAATCCCTGGCTGACGTGGCGCAGCGTCCCGGCCAGCGTGATCAGCTCGATGCCGTCCGCCTCGGCCAGCTCCCGCAGGGCGGTCAGTCCGCTGGTGATGACCGTCAGTTCGGTGCGGCCGCGCAGATGGTGGGCGAGCCGGCCGGTGGTGGTGCCGGCGTCCAGGATGACGGTGTCCCCCTGCCCGATCCGCGCGGCCGCCCAGCGCCCGATGCGGTCCTTCTCGGCGACGGCCAGTCCGCTGCGCTGGCCGAGCGTCGGTTCGGCCGGGTGGCCCGCGACCATCGCGCCGCCGTAGGTGCGGGCGATGGTGCCCTGCTCGGTGAGCAGGGCCAGATCCCGGCGGATCGTGGACGGGGTGACGTCCAGGGAGCGGGCCAGCTCCTCCACGACCACGGCCCCGTCGGTCTGGACCATGCGCGCGATCAGCGCCCGGCGATCCCGGGCCCGCAGCCTTCTGCGGTCCTGTGCCCCCCTCGGCTCGGCCGTCGTGCGGGATGTGCCGATACGTGCCGGACTCATGCCTGCCGTCCCCTCCCCTTTTTGAGGACTCACTCGCCCGACCGTCTCGTCAGCCGAACGGGCGGGTTACCTTAGCATTCTGCGCATTCCGCGCCCTTCTCTCGCTGTGATGGCCCAAATACTTGCGTGTTACGCGCAATCATGCGAGCGTGTCGCTCATAACACGCACTGGGTGGGGAGATCAGATGCAGGCGGAGAGCGCGCCCCCGACCCCGACCGGAGAGACTGAGACCATGACAACCTCCCCCGCCGACTTCGCGGCCCGGCTGCGCGCACGCGAGCGGATCCTCGGCTACTGGGTGGTCCTCGACAACCCGGTCGGCACCGAGCGCCTGGCCGGCCTCGGCTACGACTACGTTTGCGTGGACGCCCAGCACGGCCTGCTCGACTACAAGGGCACCCTCGGCGCGATGACCGCCATCGACGCGCGCGGCGCCTGCGCCGGCATGGTGCGGGTCCCCGCCAACGACGGGTTCTGGATCGGCCAGGCCCTCGACGCCGGCGCCCGCGGTGTCATCGTGCCGCTGGTCAACACCGCCGAGGAGGCGGCCGCCGCGGTGCGCGCCTGCCGCTACCCCCCGCACGGCGTCCGCAGCTACGGCCCGATGCGCTCGGGGCTGCGGGTGGGACCGACCCCGGCCGAGGCCAACGAGCAGGTCGCCTGCGTGGTGATGATCGAGACCGCCCAGGCGCTCGGCAACACCGCGGAGATCTGCGCGACCGAGGGGCTCGACGGCGTCTACATCGGCCCCTCCGACCTCACCATCGCGCTCGGCGGGCGCACCTCGACCGACCCCTCGGTCGCCGAGGCGTTCGACGCGGCGCTCGCCACGGTGGCCGAGGCGGCGAAGTCCGCGGGCATCGCGGCCGGCATCCACTGCCCGGACGGCGTCACGGCCGCCAAGCGGCTGGCCCAGGGCTTCACCTTCGCCACGGTCAGCAGCGACCTGGTCCACCTGGAGCAGGCCGCGGCCGCCCACCTCCGCGACGCCCGCGGCTGACGGCTCCCCAGCCCGGGTGGTGGGTGGCCCGGTCCGCCAGCCGGCTGAAGTACCGGGGCCGCAGGGCCGTTCGGGGACCTGGTGAGCACATCGCGCGGCGCCCGCCTCCATGCGGTGCGCGCCGGCCGCGCCCATCCCACGCCCCCTCCTCCCCGGTGCTCCGTACGTGAGTCAGTACGTGATCAGCACGTGATCAGTACGGCCCAAGCCTGGGGTCGCCGGGCTCGGGCCGTCAACCACGCACATCGGTACGGGGGGTGGTTCCGGTCCCGGGGTTCGAGCCCGGTCTCAGGGCTCGACGACGATCTTCCGGCCGATGCCCGAGCGGAACCGCTCGAGCGCCTGCGGGTACTGCTCCAGCGGCAGCCGGTCGCTGATGAAGACCTTCGGGTCGAGCACCCCGGTGGCGAACAGCTCGGCCGCGCGTTCATAGCTGTGCAGCACGGCCATGGAGCCGGTGATCGTGATCTCCTGGTTGTAGATCTTGTACGGCTCGATGACCGCCTTGGTGGCGTAGTCGGAGACGCCGAACTGCAGGAACGTGCCCGCCTTGGCGACGCGGCCCAGCCCGTCCTGGATCGCGGCCTGGTTGCCCGTCGCGTCGATCACCACGTCCCAGCCGCGCGGCTGGTCCAGCTCGTCGGCCGAGGCGGCGGCCCGGCTGCAGCCGAGCAGCTGTGCGGTGGCCAGCCGCTCGGGGTTGACGTCCAGCACGTCGACGCTCGCCGCCCCGGTCCGCTTGGCCAGCTCCAGCATCATCAGGCCCATGGTGCCCGACCCGTAGATCAGCACCTCGTTGCCCAGCCGGCTGCCCAGCACGTCATAGCCGCGCACCGCACAGGACAGCGGTTCGATCAGCGCCGCGTCCGCGACGTCCACGTGCTCCGGCAGCCGCACGCAGTTGGCCACCGGCGCGACGGCGAACTCCGCGGCGCCGCCGGGCACGCTGACCCCGATGGCGTTCCAGCGGTCGCACAGATTGCCCCGCCCGATACGGCAGTAGCGGCACTCGTGGCAGTACAGGGAGGGGTCCACGGCGACCTTGTCGCCCACCGCCACCTCGGTGACCTCGCTGCCGACGCCGACGACCTCCCCGGCGAACTCGTGCCCGGGGACGATCGGCAGTGTGGGGGCGAACTCGCCCTGAAGGATGTGCAGATCGGTGCCGCACAGCCCGCAGGCCGCCACGTCCACCACCACCTCGCGCGGCCCGGGGGCCGGGTCCGGGACGGTGGTGACGGTGACCTTGCCGGGGGCTTCGATGACGGCGGCCCTCATTTGACTGCTCCTAGCGACAGGCCCTGGACCAGCTTGTCCTGGGCGGCGAAACCGGCGGCCAGCACCGGCAGGGAAATGACCATCGAGGCCGCGCACACCTGTGCCAGGAACAACCCCTGACTGGTGACGAAGCCGGTCAGGAAGGCCGGTGCGGTCTGCGCGACCACGCCGGTGAGCACATTGGCGAACAGCAACTCGTTCCAGCTGAAGATGAAACAGATCAGCGAGGTGGCGGCGATGCCCGGCGCGGCGATCGGGGCGACGACCCGGGCCAGGATGGTCGGCAGCCGGGCCCCGTCCATCTGGGCCGCCTCGATGAGGGCCACCGGGATGTCGGAGAGGAACGACTGCATCATCCACACCGCGATCGGCAGGTTCATCGAGGTGTAGAGGATGACCAGCAGCCAGATGTTGTCCAGGAAACCGGTGTTCTTGGCGAACAGGTACACCGGCAGCAGCCCGGCCACCACCGGCAGCATCTTGGTGGACAGGAAGAAGAACATCACATCCGTCCACTTGCGCACCCGCCGGATCGACAGCGCGTACGCGGCCGGCAGGGCCAGCACCAGCACGAAGGCCGTGGAGAACAGGCTCGCGCCCAGCGAGTTGAGCAGTGGCGGCCAGGGGTCGGCCCCGCCGTTCACCCCGAAGAACTCCCGGTAGCCGTCCAGGGTGAGCGGGGCGGTCAGGGACGGCGGGTTGGTGGCGGCGTCGGCCTCGGAGTGGAACGAGGTCAGCGCCATCCAGACGACCGGCAGCACGAACAGGATGCCGACCAGCCAGGCCAGCAGGCCCAGCGCGGCGCCGCGGCGCCGCGCCCGGCGGGCGCCCGGCGGGGTGGCGGACACGGACACCGGGGCGGTCGGCGCGGCCGGCGTGGTCAAGGAGGTCATGCGCGGGACACCTCCTCACGGAACAGGGACGACACCACGCGCAGCGCGAAGGTGGCGATGACGATCGTGCCGATCACCACCAGCACGCCCGCGGCGGATGCCTTCCCGTACTCGTGGGCGTTGTAGAAGGTCTCGTAGATGGTGTACGGGAGGTTGGCGGTGTCGAGGCCGCCGCGGGTGATGGTGAACACCGCGTCGAAGTTCTGGACGATGTAGATCGACCCCAGCAGGGTGCCCAGCTCCAGATAGCGCCGCAGGTGCGGCAGGGTCAGGAAGCGGAAGATCTGCCAACTGCTCGCCCCGTCCAGACGCGCCGCCTCGATCATGTCCAGGGGGCGGCTCTGCAGCCCGGCCAGCAGGATGAGCATCATGAACGGCGTCCACTGCCACACCAGCGAGGCCTCCACCGCGAACATCGGCATGTCGGAGATCCAGTCCGGCTGCGGCGGGCTGTCCACGCCGAACAGCTCGCCCAGCCAGCTGAGCACGCCGTTGAACAGCCCGTACTCCGGGTTGTAGAGCGCGTGTTTCCACAGCAGCGCGGACGCCACGGGGACCAGCAGGAACGGGGCGATGAGCATGGTGCGCACCAGCCCCCGGCCGCGGAACTTCCGGTCCATCAGCAGGGCCAGCAGCAGCCCGAGGACCACGCTCACGATCACCACGGTGGCGGTGAGCAGCACGGTGGTGAGGATCGACTCGCGCAGCCCCTCGTCGCTCGCCACCGAGGTGTAGTTGGACAGGCCGGTGAACTTCCGCTCGTCGGGCTTGAGCGAGTTCCAGTCGAAGAGGGAGATCACCAAGGTCGCCACGAACGGCAGCTGGGTGACCAGGATGAGGAAGATCAGGGCGGGCATCAGGGGTGCCCGCGGGGCCCAGGCCCGGGCCGCCCCCGGCTTCTTGGGGGCGCGTCGGGCGGGCGCGGCCACGGCGGGGGGCGGTCCGCTGCGTACGGGCGTCGTTGCCACGGAATCAGTCATCTTGGTACTCCTCGCCCACCTTCTCGGCCAGCTTCTGCGACTTCTCCAGTGCCGAGTCGACGGACTGTTTTCCGGCGATGGCGGCGCTGATCTCCTGGGCGACCTTGGTCCCGAGGTCGGAGAACTCCGGGATGTCGACGAACTGGATGCCGATGGTCGGCCGCGGCTGCACCCCCGGGTCGCGTGGGTCGGCACTGGTGATGGAGCGGCGGGTGACCTCGGAGAAGGTGCCGGCGGCCTTGCGGTACTCCGGGTTGGCGTAGGTGGAGGCCCGTTTGCCCGCGGGCACGTTGGACCAGCCCAGCGTCCGGCCGACCAGCTCCTCGTACTTCTTGCTGGAGGCCCAGGAGACGAACTTCCACGCGTTGTCGGTGTTGCGGGACGCCTTCTGCACCCCCCACGCCCAGGTGTAGAGCCAGCCGGAGCTCTTGGTCTTCTCCACCGGCGCCTGGACGTAGCCGATCTTGCCCCGTACGGGGGACTTGGCGCTCTCCAGCGAGCCGGCGGCGGAGGTGGCGTCGTACCACATGGCGGTCTTGCCCTGGGTGAGGTTGTTGAGGCACTCGGCGAAGCCCGACTGGGCCGCGCCGGACTCGCCGTGCTTCCGCACCAGGTCCACGTAGAAGTTCGTGGCCTCGGTGAACTCGGGGGAGGTGAGCCGCGCCTTCCAGTCCTTGGTGAACCAGGTGCCGCCGAAGGTGTTGACCACCGTGGTGAGCGGGGCCATCAGCTCGCCCCAGCCGGGCAGCCCGCGCAGACAGATCCCCCGCATCCCCTTGCGGGCGCCGTCCACCTCGGCCGCGAGTTCGGCGACCTGGCGCCAGGTGGGACGCTTGGGCATGGTGAGGTGTTTCTCGGCGAAGACGTCCTTGCGGTACATCAGGAAGGACGACTCGCCGTAGAAGGGCTCGGCGTACAGCTTGCCGTCGTCGGCGGTCAGCGACTCCCGCATCGAGGGCAGGATGTCCTTCTGGTCGAAGGCCCGGTCGTCGGCGACATGGTCGTCCAGCGGCAGCAGCCAGCCGTTCTTGGCGTAGAAGGGCACCTCGAAGTTGCTGATGGTGGCGACGTCGTACTGCCCGGCCTGGTTGGAGAAGTCCTGGCTGATCTTGTCGCGGACATCGTTCTCGGGCAGCACCGTGAAGTTGACCCGGATGCCCGTTTCCTTGGTGAAGTGCTTGGCGGTGAGCTTCTGCAGATCCATCATCTGCGGGTTGTTGACCATCAGCACGTTGATGGTCTTGCCGCCGGAACCACCGCCCCCCATACCGGCGCACCCGGCGAGGAGCGCCCCCGCGGCCAGGGCCACGACCGGTATCCGGGCAGCACGAAGTGTCAGGATGGGCATCACGGGTCCAATCGGAGGAACAGCCGAAAAAACTGAGGTGGAGCGAGAAGGGAAGGGGGCCTCAGACGCGGATGATCTGCGGGCCGAGCAGCGAGTAGCGATTGGCCTCGGTCAGCGGGAGCCCGGTGTCCGTCACGATGGTCTCGAAGTCCGACACATCGGCGAACCGGCAGAAGCTGACGGCCCCGAACTTGTTGTGCACCCCGGAGAACACCTTCCGCCGGGACACCTTGACCACCCGCGCCTTGACCTCGCTGACCGCCGGGTCGGGCGTGGTGAGCCCGTACTGGCGGGATATGCCGTTGGCGCCGATGAACGCCAGGTCTATGACGAAGCCCGAGAGCATATGGGTGGCCCAGTGGTCGACGGTGGCCATGGTGCCGCCGCGGACCCGGCCGCCCAGGAGCAGCACGGTGGTGTTCTCGCGGGTGGCCAGGCCGCCGGCGGCCGCCAGCGAGGCGGTGATCACGGTCAGCGGACGGTCGCGGGGCAGGGCCTCCGCGATCAGCTGGGGGGTGAAGCCCTCGTCGATGAACACCGTCTCGGCGTCGCCGAGCAGCTCGGCGGCGGCCGCGGCGATGCGGGACTTCTCCGGGACGTGCATGGTGGTCCGGAAGGCGAGGGTGGTCTCGAAGCCGGCGCTCTCCACCGGGTAGGCGCCGCCGTGGGTGCGCCGCACCAGCCCGTGGTCCTCGAGCACCCGCAGGTCGCGCCGCACGGTCTCCTTGGAGACCCCGAGGTCCGCGGCGAGCTTGCCGACGTCCACGGACCCCGCACGCCGGGCCGCGTCGAGGATCTCCCGACGACGTTCCTCCGCGTCCACCCCGCACCTCCTGCCTGCTGCTGTCTTGCGTGGCAGTTTTACAAACCCGCAACGGGGAAGCCAGGGCCGGCACCGGGTGGATCGTGCCCGGATGTGCCCGGAGCGGGGGCGTCGTCGTGCCTGGTCGACGGGGCTGCGGCGAGGATCGGCGAAGTACGGGGATGACCGAATACGCGCCCGTCGGGCCCGTTCGTCGCCCGTTTCTGTGAAGAGGGCACGAACGGCGCCCGACCGGGCGCGTTCGGAGTACCTGGAAGACTGGGGAAAGCCCGTTCGGGCATGTGCTATGGGGTGGGGAGCGCTCCCGAGGCGTCGAGGATGCGGTCGGCGACGTTGACCGAGTCGACCAGGGGGTGGAGGGCGAGGGCGCGCAGCGCCTGGGCGCGGGCGGCGGGGCCGCGGCTGGTCGCCGCCGCGATCGTGGCGCGCTCCACGGCCTTGAGCGAGAGCATCAGCCCGAGCTGGTCCGGCGCCACCGCGCCGGCGGCCAGTGGCCGGGCGCCGCCCGCGTCGACCAGGCAGGGGACCTCCACCACGGCGTCCGCGTCCAGGCCGGGGACCGCGGTGCGGTTGCGGACGTTGAGGATCAGCGTGGCGCGCTCGTCGCGGGCGATGGCGCGCATGATGGCCAGCGCGATCCGGTCGTAGCCGCCGCCGTCCAGGTCGCACGTGTCGCGCTGCCAGCCGCCGCTGGCCTCCCGGCTCTCGGCCATGTACGTGGCCTCGCGCTCCAGGCGGGTCCGCTCCCACAGCTCCAGCGCCCCGGTCCCGCCGGACCGCCCCGCCGCCGCGGCCCGCTCGTAGAAGCCGGCCTGCTGGTCGCGGAGGAACTCACCGCGGGTGGCGGGGGCGCTGCGGATGGAGGTCACCGCCTCCCGGTTGAAGTAGTAGTAGTGCAGATACTCGTTGGGCAGGGCGCCCAGCGCCCGCAGCCACCGCGCCCCGAAGAGCTTGCCCTCCTCGAAGGACTCCAGGGCCGTGGCGTCGTCCAGCAGCTCGGGCAGCCGGTCCCGTCCGTCCACGATCACCCCGCGCAGCCAGCCGAGGTGGTTGAGGCCCACGTAGTCGTAAGCGGCCCGGCCCGGGTCGGCGCCCAGCGCCCGCGCGGCGCGGCGGCACAGCCCGACCGGGGAGTCGCAGATGCCGATCACCCGGTCGCCGAGCACCCGCTGCATGGCCTCGGTGACCATCCCGGCCGGGTTGGTGAAGTTGATGACCCAGGCGTCGGGGGCCACGGCGGCGATCCGCTCGGCGATCTCCAGGGCCACCGGCAGGGTGCGCAGCCCGTACAGCACCCCGCCCGCGCCGACGGTCTCCTGGCCGAGGACGCCCTCGGCCAGCGGTACGCGCTCGTCGCGCGCCCGGCCCGCCAGGCCGCCGACGCGGATGGCGGAGAAGACGAAGTCGGCGCCGCGCAGCGCCTCGTCGAGGTCGGTGGTGGCCCGCACGGCGGGGGCGGTGGGGCGGCCCGCGGCCTGCTCGGCCAGCACCGCGCCGATCGCGTCCAGCCGGCCGCGGTCGGTGTCGAACAGGACCAGCTCGGTGCAGCGCCCGGCGTCGTCCCCGGTGTCCTCCAGCAGGGCCCGGTACACCAGCGGCATACGGAATCCGCCGCCGCCCAGCACAGTCAGCCTCATACGGTCACTACCTCCACACCGGCCTCGCGGAACACCTCGAGGGTCGCCGGGTCTGATGTCTTGTTGGTGATCAGGGTGTC
Source organism: Streptomyces sparsogenes subsp. cuspidosporus (assembly GCF_039532705.1). NCBI lineage: Bacteria > Bacillati > Actinomycetota > Actinomycetes > Kitasatosporales > Streptomycetaceae > Streptomyces > Streptomyces sparsogenes. The sequence goes on from NZ_BAAASD010000020.1 coordinate 91,710, forward strand.
GATCTGCTGCGGCCCGCAGATCCGGGCGAGCCCGGTGTCGCCGGGGAACTTCCGGGCGGTGACCAGCAGCACCACCTCGCGGGTCGAGGCGAGCATGGCGCGCTTGACCGGCACCTCCACATGCGTGCTGTCCAGCACGCTCCCGTCGGGCAGCACCCCGCTGGCGCCGAGGAAGAGCCGGCCGACGTGCAGCTGGCGGATGTTGGACTCGGTGAGGAAGCCGACCATGGACCGGTAGTTGCTGCGCACCTGCCCGCCCAGCAGGATCAAGGTCACCTCGGGGTCGTCGCGCAGCTCCTCGTAGACGGCGAGATTGCTGGTGACGACGGTGACCGGGCGGCCCCGCAGCAGCTTGGCGAGCTGGAGCGTGGTGGTGCCGATGTCCAGCAGCACCACGTCCCCGTCGGCGACCAGCCGGGCGGCCCGGCGGGCGACGGCCGTCTTGTCGGCGAGGTCGTCCACCTCCACCTCGCTGAAGGGCCGCTCGTCGTCCGGGCGCGAGGTGGCCACCGCGCCGCCGTAGACCCGGGTGAGCCGGCCGGCGCGGCCCAGCTCGGTCAGGTCCCGGCGGGCGGTGGCCTCGCTGACCCCGAGCCTCTTGGCGATCTCCCCGATGGGCAGCACGCCCTCCTCGCCGAGGATGCTCAGCAGCTTCTCGTGCCGGGTCTCTCGCAACATGGCGGCAAACCTACTCCACGTGAGCGGGTTTGCGCGAGTGTGATCGACCTCTTGCAATCGGCGCTCGGGCCATGCAAGGTGTCGCTCACGCAGATCGACATGAACAGATCGACATGAACAGCACGACCCACAGGAAGGGCGCGCCGGTGAGCACTGCCGGAACCGCAGATTCCATAGACCCGCTGGCCGCCCTGCGAGCCCCCGGAGACCCCGAGCACGACGTCTATCTCACCGGCACGGTGTTCCTCGACATCATCTTCACCGGCCTCGACCACGCCCCCGTGCGCGGCACCGAGACCTGGGCCCGCGGCATGGGCTCCAGCCCCGGCGGCATCGCCAACATGGCCACCGCCCTCGCCCGCCTGGGCCTCCACACCACCCTCGCCGCGGCCTTCGGCGCCGACGTGTACGGCGACTACTGCTGGGAGTCCCTGGCCACCGGCGAGGGCGTCGACCTCAGCCACTCCCGGCGCCTGCCCGGCTGGCACTCACCGGTCACCGTCTCCATGGCCTACGACGGCGAGCGCACCATGGTGACCCACGAGCACCCGGCCCCGCCGCCCGCCGGCCCCGCCGCCCCGCCGCCCGCCCGCGCCTGCGTGGCCTCCTTCGAGCCGGGTCGGCAGGACGACTGGGTGCGCCGGGCCCACACGCAGGGCAGCCACGTCTTCGCCGACGTCGGCTGGGACGACTCCGGCCGCTGGGACCTCGCCGCGCTGCCCGACCTCGCCCACGCCCACGCCTTCCTGCCCAACGCGGCCGAGGCCCAGCGCTACACCCGCACCGACACCCCCGAGCAGGCCGTGCGCGCGCTGGCCGACCTGGTGCCCATCGCGGTGGTCACCAAGGGCGCCGAGGGCGCCGTGGCCATCGACTCGCTCACCGGGGAGAGCGCCGAGGTGCCCGGGCTGCACGTGGCCGCCCTCGACCCGACCGGAGCCGGTGACGTCTTCGTCGCGGGCTTCATGACCGGCACCCTCGCGGGCTGGCCGCTCGCCGACCGGCTGGCCTTCGCCAACCTCACCGCCGCCCTCTCGGTCCAGCACTTCGGCGGCTCGCTGGCCGCCCCCGGCTGGGCGGAGGTGGCGGCCTGGTGGGCGCTGACCGCGCGACAGGCCGAGGACGGCGCGGACTGCGGCGAACTCGTGCGCCGCTACCGGTTCCTGGACGAGCTGATTCCGGCCGGGGTGCGCGAGTGGCCGCGCCTGCGGGCGCTGCCCACCATCGGCTTCCGGGGCGTGTGACGATGCCCGCGAGTCCACCGATACGCCTGAAGGAGACCTTGATGGGACGTCCCCGTACCGGCTCGCGCGGCATACGCCGCCGAGCCGTGCCCGCCCTGCTCGCCGCCGGGCTCGCCCTGCTGGCCACGGCCTGTGTGCCCGGCACCGACGGCTCGATGGCCTACGGCCCCGGCGGCGGCCCCGCCACCGCCGTACCGGACCCGGCCAAGGCGGGGAAGGTCACCCTCACGGTCTGGGACCAGGAGATCCGGGGCGGCACCAACGGGGAACTGGAGCAGCTCAACAAGGAGTTCCACCGCAAGTACCCCAATGTGACCATCAAGCGGGTGGCGCGCAGCTTCAACGACCTCAAGACCACCCTGAAGCTCGCCGTCTCCGGCAACAACCCGCCCGATGTCATCCAGGCCAACCAGGGCTACCCGGACATGGTGTCCTTCGTCCGGGCCGGGCTGCTCGCCCCGCTCGACGACTACGCCGGCATCTACGCCTGGAACACCCGCTACCCCAACACCCTGCTCAACCTCAACCGGGTCTCCGCCGACGGCACCGACTTCGGCACCGGCCGGCTGTACGGCATATCCCAGACGGGTGAGTACATCGGCCTCTACTACAACAAGGACGTGCTGGCGAAGGCCGGGGTCCAGCCGCCCAGGACCTGGGGCGAGTTCACCGAGAGCCTCGCCCGCCTCAAGGACCGCGGCGCACAGCCCATCCAGTTCGGAAACCTCGACAAGTACCCGGCCATCCACACCTTCGGCGTGCTGCAGGACCAGCTCGCCGGCGCCGAGGCCCGCGACACCGTCCTCGGCCGCGGCTCGGGCTTCGACACCGCCGCCACCAAGGACGCGGCGGCCACCCTCGCCGACTGGACCAAGCGCGGCTACCTCCCCAAGGGCGCCAACGGACTCGGCTACGACGACGCCGCCAAGAAGTTCTCCTCCGGCGACGGCGGCTATCTGCTGACCGGCACCTGGCAGCTGGCCGACCTGAAGAAGGCCATGGGCGACAAGCTCGGCATGATGACGCCACCCCCGGCCTCGGCCGGCGCCGCCCCCGTCACCACCGGCGGCCAGGGCCTCGCCTGGTCCATCACCTCCCGCTCCAAGCACCCCGAAGTCGCCGCCGCCTACCTCGACTTCATCACCGACGAACACGCCGCCGACGTCATGACCGCCCACGGCGTGCTGCCCGCGGTGCCCGGAGCGGCCGCCGAGCGGGTGAAGCCGGACACCGTGGACGGCCAGATGATCGCCGGGTGGAAGCGGCTGAGCGCCGCCGACGGGCTGGTCCCCTACCTCGACTACTCCACCCCCACCTTCTTCGACACCATCACCGCCGGGCTCCAGGGCGTCATCAGCGGCAAGACCTCGCCCGAGGCGTTCGCCGCCACCCTGCAGAAGGACTACGGCGCCTTCATGAAGAAACAGCGCGAGCGCCACGCGGCCACCCCCGCCCCGGCGGAGCCCCGATGAAGCGCCTCCCGAACACCGCGGGAGGGCGCCGGCGGGCGCCGGGCGAGCCGCGCGCCATCGGCTACCTCTACATCCTGCCCGCCCTCCTGCTGTACGCCGCCTTCCTGCTGTACCCCTTCGGGCAGTCGGTCTGGCTGTCGTTCGTGCACTGGGACGGCCTGACCGTCGCCACCTCCGCGGGCTTCGACAACTACCGCGACCTGTTCACCGACCCCGCGCTGCGCGCCCCCTTCGCCCACGCGCTGCTGCTCCTCGTCTTCTACTCGGCCCTGCCGGTGGCCATCGGCCTGCTGCTGGCCGCCGCGCTGTCCCGCGCCCGGGTCCGCGGCATGACCTTCTTCCGCACGGTCCTCTTCCTGCCGCAGGTCCTCGCGCTGGTCGTGGTCGGCGTCGCCTGGCGCTCGATCCTCGCCCCGGACGGGCTGCTCAACGACGTGCTCCGCGCGGTCGGCCTCGGCTCGCTCGCCCGCCCCTGGCTCGGCGACTACGACTGGGCCCTGCCCGCCGTCGGCGTGGTCGGCACCTGGGTCGGCACCGGGCTGTGCATGGTCCTCTTCCTGGCGGGCGCCCAGCGCATCCCGCGCGAGCTGTACGAGGCCGCCCGGATGGACGGCGCCGGGCCGGTGCGGGAGTTCTTCTCCGTCACCCTGCCCGGACTGCGGCCGCAGATCGCCGTCGCGCTGACCCTCACCATCGTGGCGGGGCTGCGCAACTTCGACCTCATCTACATCACCACCAGCGGCGGCCCCGGAAACACCACGTCCGTGCCCGCCTACGAGGTCTACCACCGGGCCTTCGAGACCAACCAGGTCGGCTCGGCGGCCGCCGTGGGGGTGGCCCTCACCGTCCTGATCTTCGTCCTGACCGTCACGGTCTCCCGGCTCGTGGAAGGGCGGCGGTCATGACCACACGCCTCGAACGCACTGTCACCTACGGCATCCTCGCCCTCTTCTCCGTCATCGCGCTCACCCCGGTCATCGGCATCCTCTCCACCGCCTTCGGCTCGCAGGACTCCCTGCACACCGGCTTCTCGCTGCCCGAGGGCGGACTCCACTGGAGCAACTTCGCCGACGCCTGGAACCGCGGCCACTTCGGCACCTACCTCGGCAACTCGGTCCTGGTGACCGCGGCCGTGGTGGCGGCCACCACCGTGCTGGCCGTCCTGGCCGCGTACGCCTTCGGGGTGATGCGCTTCCCCGGCTCCACGGTGCTGTTCTACCTGTTCGTGATCGGCCTGACGCTGCCGCAGGAGGCGCTGGTCGTACCGCTCTACTTCGACCTGCGGTACGCCGAGCTCACCGACACCTACTGGGCGCTGATCCTGCCGCAGACCGCGCAGTCCCTCGCCTTCGGCGTCTTCTGGATGCGGACCTACTTCCGGGGCAGCGCCCGGGCGGTGATCGAGGCGGCCCGGATCGACGGCGCGAACAGCTGGACCACGCTGTGGCGGGTCCTGGTCCCCATGGGCCGCCCGGCCATCTCCACCATGGTCGTCATCACCTTCATGTGGACCTGGAACGAGTTCCTGATGGCGCTGGTCATGGTCAGCGGCGAGGCGCACCGCACGGTCCCGCTGGGGCTCGCCTTCTTCCAGGGGCAGCACAGCTCCGACGCGGCGCTGCTCGCGGCGGCCTCGGTGCTCATCGCGCTTCCGGTGGTCGTGGTCTATGTGGCTCTGCAGCGCCGCTTCATCGAGGGCATGCTCGGCGGCGCGGTCAAGGAGTAGGGGTGGCGCGGAGGGTCACAGGGAGGGCGTGCGGCTGACCCGGCGGCCGAGCCGGTCCACGGCCCGGGCGAAGACCACCGCGTCGCGTACGGCCGCGCCGCCCGGGTCGTTGTTGAAGTACGCGTAGACCTCGGCGCCCTCCGGCCACGCGTCCGCCACCCGGCGCGCCCAGGCGGCCAGCGCCTGGCGGCCGTAGCGCGGCGCGGGGCGGGCCAGCCCGTGGTGGAAGCGCAGATAGCCCCACCCGGCCGTGCGCCACAGCGGGGTCACCGGCCGGGAGCCGGCGTCCGCCCAGCACAGCGCCGCCCCGCGCCGCTCCAGCACCTTCCGGACCCCGTCGGTCCACCACGAGTCGTGACGGGGCTCCACGGCCACCCGGGTCCCGGAGGGGAAGCAGCCCAGGGCGGCGTCCAGCAGCCCGCTGTCGGCGCGCAGGGTGGGCGGCAGCTGCAGCAGCACCGGGCCCAGCCGGTCCCCGAGGCCCTCGGCGTGCGACATCAGCCGCCCGACCGGCTCCTCGGGGTCGCGCAGCCGCTTGATGTGGGTGAGGAAGCGGCTGGCCTTGAGGGCCATCACGAACCCGTCGGGGGTGCGGTCCCGCCAGGCGGCGAACTGCTCGCGGCTGGGCAGCCGGTAGAAGGCGTTGTTGGACTCGACCGTGGCGAAGCCCCGGGCGTACTCCTCCAGCCACAGCCGCTGCGGGCAGCCGGCCGGATACAGGACCTCGCGCCAGTCCTTGTACTGCCACCCCGAGGTGCCGACCAGGACGGTCATGCTTCGCCCGGGTGCCAGGGCGGCCACTGGCCGGGCCGGTCGACCCAGTGGACCTGCCCGGGGTCGTCCAGGTCGATGTCCGGGAACAGGCGGCGCACCCGCGGCTCGAACTCCTCCCGCTCCATCGGCTCCCAGCCCAGCCCCCGCAGCCAGACCCGCCGGTATCTGCTGTCCGCGTCGTACGAGTCCACGAAGACGAGATGGCCGGACTCGCTCGGATCCGTGGCGTTCTCCATGGCTCCAGGGTGGGCCGCCCCCGCCCACTCGCGCGCGCCGGCGGGGCCGACCGGGTCCCCGCCGGTTTGCGGACGGGCGCATTCTCGGATTGATTCGTAAGGGGGCCGGGCGAGGCGACGGGCGGCCGGCTCTTCGGTCCGGTCTCCTGCGCTGGGGGTGATCATGATCTTCGTCGACCGCGCGGACGCCGGGCGGCGCCTGGCCGCCCGGCTGCGGCCGCTGGCCGACGAGGACCCGGTGGTGCTCGGGCTGCCGCGCGGCGGGGTGCCGGTGGGCTTCGAGGTCGCGCGGGAGCTCGAGGCCCCCCTGGACGTGATCATCGTGCGCAAGCTCGGCGTCCCCTTCCACCGCGAGCTGGGCTTCGGCGCCATCGGCGAGGGCGGGGTGCGCGTGGTGCACGACGCGATCGTGCGGATGAGCCGGGCGCGCGAGGAGGAGCTGGCGGAGGTGGAGCGTGACGAGCAGGAGGAGCTGACCCGGCAGGCGCGGCGGTTCCGGCGCGGTCGGCCGCGGGTCGCGGTCGGCGGCCGGACGGTGATCGTCGTGGACGACGGGATCGCCACCGGCGCCACGGCCCGGGCCGCCTGCCGGGTCGCCCGGGCCCAGGGAGCCGCCCGGGTGGTCCTCGCCGTCCCGGTCGCGCCGCCGGACGCCGCCGAGGCGCTGCGGCAGGACGCGGACGACGTGGTGTGCCTGTCCACCCCGGCGGAGTTCTCGGCGGTCGGCGAGTGGTACGAGGACTTCTCCCAGACCAGCGACGCGGAGGTCGTCGACCTGCTGTCCCGGTCGCCCGGAATGCCAGGTGAGGCGCATCCTGGTAAGTGACGCAGGAGGTGATGACCGCGATGGAGACGATCGTGGGATGCGACATCGAAATGGAATTTCGTGAGCTCGGCCCGCTGACCGAAGCGGTCGTCCGGCTGAGGATGCACGACGGGACCGAGATGCTGGCTCAGGGCCGGGCGAACCGGAACCCCGACGACCCGGCACAGCCGCGGGTCGGCGAGGAGATCGCGGCGGCGCGGGCGCTGAACAACCTCGCTCACCGGCTGATCTCGAAGGCGGGCGGCGACATCGAGGAGGTCACGCACGCGAAGGCACATCTGGTGATGTAGGGCGGGCCTGCCGCGGCCATCGGGCCGCGGCAGAGCACCGTTCCGTTCGTACGGGACGCCCCCTCGGAGACGCCCCTCGGAGACGCCCCTCAGAGGATCACCCTCGAACACCCTCAGATCTGGACGCCCTTGGACCGCAGATAGGCGAGCGGGTTGACGTCCGAGCCGTAGTCGGGGCCGGTGCGCACCTCGAAGTGGACGTGCGGGCCGGTCACGTTGCCGGTCGCCCCGGATCTGCCGATCTGGTGGCCGCCGCTCACCTTCTGGCCGACGTGGACGGACAGCGAGGACAGGTGCGCGTACTGGGTGTACATGCCGTCGGGGTGGCGGAGCACTACCTGGTAGCCGTACGCGCCACCCCAGCCCGCGGCCACCACCTCCGCCGAGCCCACCGCCCGCACCTGGGTGCCGGTGGCCACGGGGAAGTCCACGCCGGTGTGGTGGCCGCTTGACCAGTGGCTGCCCGGGACGCCCCAGGCGGTGCCGATGGCATGGCCGGCGACCGGCGTGGTGAAGGACGACGAGGAGTGCGCCGACGAGCCCGACTGCCCGGCCCGCTCGCGCGCCTTCCGCGCCTGCTCCGCCCGCTGCTGAGCCGCCTGCTCGGCCCGCTGCCTGGCCCGCTCCGCCTGCTTGGCCCGCTGCGCGGCCTGCTCGGTCTGCTCGGCCCGGTCCGGCTGCCCGGCCCGCGGCCGGGTCTGGTGGGCCTGCCCGGCCGGGGCCCGGCTCGCGTCGAGGGTGAGCTTCTGGCCGGGGTGGATCAGGTCCGGGTCGCCGCCGATGACCCGGCGGTTGGCGTCGTAGAGCCGCTGCCAGCCGCCGTCCACGTCCCGCGCGTCGGCGATCCGGGACAGCGTGTCGCCGCTCACCACGGTGTACGAGGAGCCGGAGCGCCCCGCGGCGGCCGCGCTCCGGTCGGCGGCCTCGGTGCCGGTCCTGGGGGCGGCCTTCGGTGCGGCGGTGGCCTTCGGGGCGGCTTTCGGGGTGGTCCTGGGCGCGGCCTTGGAGGCCGCGGTGCCGGGGGAGACGTCCGCGGGCTGACCGCCGCGGGTCAGGCCCGCCTTGACCGAGCAGACCGGCCAGGCGCCGGGGCCCTGGGCGTCGAGCACCTTCTCGGCGACGGCTATCTGCTGGGCCTTGGTGGCCAGATCGGCCCGCGCCGCGTAGGCCGTCCCGCCGAACGCCTCCCAGGTGGACTGGGAGAACTGCAGGCCGCCGTAGTAGCCGTTCCCCGTGTTGATGCTCCAGTTGTCGGTGGACTCGCACTCCGCCACCTTGTCCCAGGTGTCGACGGAGGCGGCGTTCGCCTGGCCGACGCCTATGAGGGGCAGCGCGACGCCGGCGCCGCCCGCGGTGAACGCGAGGGAGGCGCGGGAGACGCGGCGGGGCCGGGGCCTGCGGTGACGTCCGCGTGCAGCCATTGAGCTCATCCTCTCCTGACGCCTGCGAGGTGAGCTGTCGGGTTCGGGCGGGAGTTGCCCGGCCGCGCCTTGCTCGGTGCCCCCGGCACCGTGACGTGGCTTCACCCCTAGCCGTGCCGCCCGACGTGGCGTGGCCCGGCGCCTTCCTGGTTCCCCCGCTCCTGCCGTGACAGGTCGTCGTGTCACTCCTCCGCCACGGCAGGACTCGGCGCTCCGGCGGAGGAGGCCCCCGCACGGAATCCGGCGGGTGCGGCACAGTAAACACATCGTTTTGGTCACGACAAGGTCTCGACGGACCTGTGGCCGGAAATCGATCAGGCCGGCGATGCACCGCGATCCGCGTCACCGTGCTTCGGACGGGGCGATTGTGACGGTGATCGCGGCGGGGCATCCGCAATGCCGAATCACCGCCGCTATGCGATTAATGCCGTGGGGGACATAAGGGTGCTCATGGGGGGAAGGGGAGCCCGAAGGGGAATGGACGGGGGCTGCCGGGGCACTCGGCGTGGTGGCAGATGAGCCGCCGGATGCCCGACCTACAGGAGGTTGTCCATGGCACAGCGGAACGGCGGGGCGCCCACGAGGCGTCGGCCGTCGGCCTTATCCGTATCCGCACTGCTCGTCGGCGCGCTGGCCACCGTCACGGCCTGCGGCGCCGATACGAAGTCCGGGGCGCCGGCGCCACCCGGCTCGGCCGACGCTCCCAGCTCGGCCGCGAGCGCCCCCCGGCACCCCACCGCCCCGCCCGGCGGAGGCCGGGACGACAAGGCCGCTCCCGCCTCGACCGACCGGGCCGCCACGAAGGCGCCGAAGGCGGCCGAGCCGTCCGTCGCCACCGAGGCCGCGTCCGCCGCCCCCGCCGCCCGCCGCATCTGCTCGAAGGACCGGCTGAACCTGTCCACCGGCCGGGCGGATATCGGCGCGGGCAATGTCTATGTCCCCCTGGCCTTCACCAATACCGGTGACGCCAGTTGCACCCTGACCGGCTTTCCCGGCGTATCGCTGCTCGACGGCCCCGGCACCGCTATCGGCGAACCCGCCAAGCGCCGCGGGGCGGCGGGACCCACGGTCGTCCTGAAACCCGGCGGCAGCGCCTACGCGAGTCTGCACACCCTGAACAAAGGCGTGTCCGACAAGCCCTGCTGGCGGACCGCGTCCGAAATTCGCGTCTACCCGCCGGACTCCTACGGCTCCATGAAGACCTCGGCGCGCTCCTTCCAGGTCTGCGGCGGCGTATTCGAAGTCACCGCCGTCGAACCGGGCTCCCGGCCCTGACCCGGCACCCCCGGCCGGGCGCGGGCCCGCTGCCCCCTCCCCGCGCCCGGCCTCCCCGCGCCCGGCCTCCCCGCGCCCGGCCCGACGCGCCGGAAATGAATTGGCCGGGAAGCGCGGCCAGATGACGCCCCCAGGTGGCCGAAAATCTTGATGGGCCCGACACCCACTGGCCCCTTTCGCCCTTCCGCAATCATTATCGGGTGGGCCACCATGTGAAGGGGCCTCGCCTGAGCCGGCACGGAGTGTCCAGAGGGGGACGATGTCATGGAGCGAGCGGCGACCGGGGTCGAGACGGAGTTGGTGGACCTCTCGGAAACGACGCTTGAAGAACTGGGCGACGGTCAGGAGTTCACCCTCGCGACCCGGCGGTTGCTCGAACGCGTACAGTCCCCGCCGACACTCGCGACCGCCGCCGCGTCCTCATCGGACTGTTGATGGAATCCGGGGGTGGCCCGACGGAATTCACCCCACCGAGAAAGGCGTTCATGCCGGCGGACTATTCAGCCGGCCCTCCCTCCCCGCTCCCGGCCCCGCACCGCGGCCCGCCGCCGGCCACCCCCCCGGAGAGCCGTCACCACCGGCTGTCCGCGGCCTGCTTCGGGGAATTGGCACACGGCGGTGGGGGAGCGGCCGCGATCGCCGAGTTACGGGCGGGTCAGCGCAGCCGTCTCATGCTGCTGCTACGCGCGTTGACCCAGCTCGCCTCCACCCACCCCCAGGTGCCGGGCCCGCTGCCCGCGCCGCGCGAGGCGTGGCGGCTGCTGATCCGGGCCGAGCGGCGCAGCCCGTCGAGCGTCGCGCGCCTGCTGCTGCACCCCCAGGCCGGCGCCTGGCTCAGCCGCTGTCTGCGCAGGCTGCGCGGCGTCGCCGAGGAGGCGGCCGACGAGGTCCCGCTGTGGCTGGAGACCGGCTATCTGCACACCGTGGCCGCCTCGGCGGCCCTGCTCGCGGGGATCGACTTCCGGATCGCGGTCGGAGTCCGGGACGGCGGGGTGATGCTGCCCGCCCTGGGCTTCGCCGACCTCCCGGGCCACGACTCCCCCGTCGCGGAGATCGTCGCCGACCACGCGGCCGGCCGAGCCGTACGGGCCGGCTCGCACACGGTGCCGCTGCCTTCCGACCTCACCCGGGACGCCGAGGGCTGGCACCCACTGAGACGGCTGCACGGTCGGCACCCCGATCATCCCTGCTCGCCGTACCTGGACGACCTCGACCCCTACCGGGACTTTCTGCGGCCCGCCGCACCCGCGCGGTTGAGCGCGCCGGAGCTACGGCGGTGGCAGGACCACTTCGACAGCGCCTGGGCACTCGTCGCCCGGCAGAGCAACGTGGATCCGGCGGGGGTCGCTGGCTGTCTGGTCTCCGTCGTTCCCGTGCGATATCCCGCTCGCGCGGAACCGTTCAGCGCGTCGTCGCCCGAGGCCTGCGGCTGTGTGCTGCTGAACCCTCCGACCGATTCGGCCACCCTCGCCGCCTCGCTGATCCATGAGGCCCAGCACATCAAATTGAGCGCTCTGCTGGACCTGGTGCCTCTGATGCACGGCGGCATGGAGGAGAACCACTACGCGCCCTGGCGCGCGGATCCCCGGCCGCTGCGCGGTCTGCTGCACGGCGTCTACGCCTTCTTGGGTGTCACAGCCTTCTGGCAGGCCCACCGGCAGGTGGTGGCGGACGAGAGGGTACGGGCCGTCTCGGACTTCGAGTTCGCGCTGCGGCGCGCGCAGACTTCGCGCGGGCTGCGGACGCTCCAGGCACATGCGGAACTCACCGCCCTGGGCGACCGATTTGTGCGGGGGATCGAGGGCCGGCTGGCCGCGTGGCTCATAGAGCCCGTGCCGGAGGGTCCGCTGCGCGCGGCCGAGGACCTCAACCTCGATCACCGGCTGCTCTACCGGCTGCATCATCTGCGACCGGACCCCGAGCGGACCGAGCAGTGGGCGAAGGCGTGGCGGCTGGGCCGGCCCGCGCCGGACGTCCTTCCCGCGACCGTGCTGCGGGCGTGCCGGACGGCGGCGTCGGCGCGCCCGGCCCTGATCCGGCTGCGTCTGCGCGACCCGGAGGACTTCGCCCTGCTCCGGAAGAACCCCGAGGAGCACCCGTTCGACGGCACGGTCGCCCCGCTGAGGGCCGACCTCGACTGGGCCGCCGGTGACACCGCGGCCGCGCTGCGCGGCTACCACGACCGTCTCACCGAGCGCCCCGACGACCTCCCCGCCTGGTCAGGGCTCGCCCTGACCCTGCCCGCGGGCCCGGCCAAGGAGGCGCTGCTGGACTGCCCGGAAGTGGTGCTCGCGGTGCACCGGGCGCTGAGCGGCCCGGTCGGCGGAGGTCCCGACCCGGTCGCTCTCGCGCGCTGGATCGGGACTCGCCGCTGAACGCGGGGCGTCCCGTCAGAACGTGTACGCCTCCAGGTCGCAGTCCGCGCGGATGCCCCGGGCCGCCGCGATGGTGGCCGGGTGCTGGGTGCCAAGCACCCGGCGGAACCGCTCCATGGCGTCGTTGTGCAGCTCCTCGGCCGACCGGCTCTCGCCCAGGGCCCGCAGGTCCGCCGACAGGTTGACCGCGCACGCCAGCGTGGTGGGGTGGTCCTCGCCCAGCCGCTCCCGGCAGACGGCGAGACTCTCGCTGTCCAGGCTGTGCGCCTCCTCGTAGTCCGCCAGCGTGTACAGATCGCTGGCCAGGTTGATGGCGCAGGCGAGGGTCGATGGATGGGCGGCCCCGAGCGTCTCGACGAAGACCGGCAGCGTCTCCTTGTTGAGCGCCAGCGCCTCCTCGGTCTCGCCCAGCAGTCGGAGCGTGACGGCCAGGTTGGTCGCCGCGCTCGACGTGTAGGGGTGCCGGGGGCCGAGGATGACCCGCAGGTCCTCCAGGGACTTCCTGCCGAGCTCCCGGGCGCCCGCCAGGTCGGCGTTCTGGCGCAGATCCATGGAGAGGTTCATCTCCGCCGTGGTGATGTCGAGGTTGGGCTCGACATAGCGCAGCCGGTAGCTCTCCAGGGCCTGCCGGGTCAGCTCGATCGCCCCCTCGTGATCGCCCGCCTTGCGACGGGCCACGGCCAGGGTGCGCATCGCGTTGACGAATACGGGGGCGTTGGGTGGCACGGTGCGCAGTGCGCGCGCGAAGGTCTCCTCCTGCATGGCACGGGCGGCGTGGTACTGGCCGTTGCCGCGGACGTCACTGGACAGGTGGGTGGCGAGCAGGATCGTGGTGAGGGAGTCCTCCCCGAGGACGATGGCCGCGGTGTCGCGCGCGGACTGGTGGATCTCCTGGGCGAGCGCGAAGTCGCCGACGGCGCGGAGCGCCAGACCGTAGTCGTTCGCGGCGCCGACGGTGTACGGGTCCTCCTCACCGAAAACCCGGAGAGCCCTGGTCCACCGGTCCTTCTCCAACTCGACGGACTTGGCGTAGTCCCCCTGGAGCCGGGCGCTGTTCGCCACCGCTCCCATGGTCGCGATGGTGTCCTCGTGGTTCTCGCCCGCCTGGGGGTGGGCCCGCAGCAGCTCCAGGATCCTGGCGTTGAGCTCCCGGGCCTCCTCGTAGTGGCCGAGCGAGGTCATGGCGTGGCCGAGGGTCCGGGACGCGGACAGCGTCTCCAGGCTGTCCTCGCCCAGGGACTGGCGCCAGGCCTCGACCACCTGACTGCCGAACTCGCTGGCACCTTGGTGGTCTCCCCAGACGAACAGGAACCTGATCAGGTTGCGCACCATCTGCCGCACCCATTTGTCGTCGCACTCCAGCGCCCGGGAGGCGCGGACGTGGGACAAAAGGTCCGCGTAGCGCGGCCAGTTGACGGGGGCGACGTCGTTCGGGTCGCCGTAGGCGAGCAACACATGGGCGCTGTGCCGCATGTCCGCCTGCTGCTGGGGGGACATCTGGCCCACCAGCACCGCCTGGACCAGCCGGTGCATCTCGATGGTGTTGTTCCGGTGATTGATCTTGATCAGCGCGTAGCGGTTGATCTCACGGATCGCATGACCGAGCTTGATCGGGTCCTGCAGCACCTCCGACAGTTCGGGGGAGAGGGAGACCCCTCGGACCCCGGAGAACAGCCGCCGCGAGATGGGCTCCGGGGCGAAGAAGGAGCACACCTGGAGCAGCTGCAGGGCCCCGGGATGGTGCTCCGCGAGCCGGCGCAGCGACATGTTCCACGCCGCCGCGACCGGCTCCGGGTAGTCGACCGGGACGCCCTGGGCCAGCAACTCGGCGCGCCGGGTGCTGACATCGGCCCGCTCGTCCTCGAAGACGTGGAGGTACTCGTCGACCGGCATGCCGGTCTCGGTGAGCCAGGCGGCCGCCTGCTCGATGGCCAGCGGCAGGTCGCCCAGCGCCTCGGCCACCCGGTCCGCCTGCTCGTCCGGCAGTTCCGGGCCCCGGCGCCGCAGCAGCTCGATGCTCTCCTCCCGGTCGAAGACGTCCACCTCGACCGTGCGGGCGGCCCGCGACCACTGGGCGTTCCGGGAGGTGACCAGGATCCGGCCCGGGCCGCCGGTGGGGAAGAAGGGGCGGACCGTCTCCAGCTCCTCGGCGTTGTCGAACACCAGGAGCCAGTCGCGGCAGGGGCGGCCGGTGCGCAGCGCCTCCAGCACGCTCGGCACCGCGACGTTCGTCTCCATGCCGACCTGCAGGCCCAGCCGGTCGGCCAGCTGCACCAGCGCCTGGCGGATCTGCTCCGGGCGCTCCGCCGGGATCCACCACACCGCGTCGTAGTCGGAGGCGTGCTGGTGCACGTACTCCAGGGCGATCTGCGACTTGCCCACCCCGCCGAGCCCGTGCAGGGCCTCCGGGAGCACGGCGGCGGTGCCCTCGCTGCTCAGACGCTCGTGCAAGGTGTCGAGCAACGTCTGTCGCCCGGTGAAGTTGTTGTTCCGGGGCGGTACGTTCCCCCAGATGGCCGGGGGATCCCCGGCGCGGCGCTCCTCCACGGCGGGCAGGGACCGGGCAGCGGTCACGGGCACAAAACTTCCTCTCGGGTGCTCACCCGCCGCGCCCGGCGCGCCGTGCGCCGACGGGGGTGATGAATCGTCCTTCGGGGAGGACGGGTCGGTACGGGAACCTCGGGACATTGTGGAGTCAGTCACGGCAACCTCGGGGTTCGAACTTCCCCCATTCGGCGGGTCTTCAACGGGATCGTGGCGGCGTTCGCCCGAGCGGCCGAGCGCCTGCTGTGCGAGCACGCGTGCGCGGAAGGTCCGCGCGCCCTCCAGATAGGGCCCCGAGAGCGCCTTGTAGACCTGCTCCTGGACGCGCATGTACGGCAGCAGCCGCTCGGTCTCCGGCAGCTCGGGCAGGGTTCCCGAGGGATGGCTGAGGGCGTCCCGCAGCACGTGCAGCGGCTTCCAGCGGTGGCCCAGCCGGTCCAGGACGCTGCGCAGGACGTACAGCGACTCGTCGCGCATCCCGGCCGAGAGCAGCAACTCCCGCACCCCGTCGTGGAACTCGTAGCCGATCCCGGTCTCGTCCATCGGGTCCGCCGACCCGACCTTGCGCAGCAGTCCGCCCAGCAGGATCTCGGCCAGCTCGCCGGGGCTGCCCTGCGGCTCGTGCATGCCCTGGACGAATTCCATCACCGGGATGTTCAGCGGCGCGGCCGCCAGCCGCGAGGCGAGCCGGAACGCCCTGGGCGACGCGGTGGCCCGGAACCGGAACACCCGGTCCCGGGCGGTGGGCTCGGGTTCCCGCTCCCAGCGCTCGGCCGGCACCCCCGGCAGCAGCGCCAGCGTGTCCCGGCCGTGCGCCGACGGCTGGGTCACCAGCCGCGCCCAGCGGCCCAGCCACCGCGCCTCGAGCTCCAGCACCGGCACCGGCGGCTCGCCCCCGGGCCAGGGGGCGCCGTCGCCGCTTCGCCAGGTGCCGTTGGGCGCGCCCGGTTCGGGCACCCGCACCCGCACCCGCTCGGGGGCGATCCCGGTGTGGTGCCAGCGGCCCTGGTTGAGCACGTGCACCACGGCGACCGTGGCCTGCCGCGCCCAGCGGGCCAGCGCCCGCTTGCCGGTCTCGTCCCCCCACGCCGTGCCGATGCCGTCGGTCAGGACCAGGACGGCCCGCCTGCCGCGCGGCGGGATGCCGTCCACCGGCGAGCGCGCGCCGCCCCGCCCGGCCCCCTCGCGGCGCCCCGCCGGTTCCGCCGGGAGCGGGCGGTCGGCGTTGACGCGGCGCACCCGCACCGTACGGAAGGCGCCGGTGCGCTCCAGGACGGTGACGAGCCGGCGGGCCGTCTGCCGCCACACCACCATGGAGCTGCTGCAGTCCACGACCACGACCACGTCCATCCAGCGCTCCGGCACCGGTACGCACCTGGGCAGCCAGAGCCGCTCGCGGGCGGCGCGCTCGGCCGTGGCCTCCTCGTCCACCTCCGTGTGGACCGGCGAGGGCGAGGTGCGCTTGAGCGGCCGCAGCGCCCGGGACAGGGCGCGCTCGGCGGTCGGCGGGGAGACGGCGGCCGGCCGGGGGAGGGGCACGGCGACATCGGTGGCCACCGCCTGGCCGAAGGTCTCGCCGGGCGGGGCCGGGAGGCCGACCAGCTCGACATGGCGCGGCGCGACCAGGACCAGTTCGCCCTCGGGCTCGGGCTCCTCGTCCTCCTCCGCCTCCTGCGGCGATCCCGGCGGCGGGTCCGGGGCGCGGGGCGGTGCCTCGGCGGTGGACTCGGCGGAGGGCGGTGCGGGGGCGGGGCGGCCGGCCCCGGGATCGGTCTCCGCCCGGCAGACCGCGAGCCATAACGAGTCGGCGATCTGCTGCCAGTCCAGGTCCGGCCTGCCGCGCTCGGAGGACCTGTCGCCCGGGTCCTGTGTCATGTCGGGCCTGCTGCGTCCAAGCGGTGCCAGATGGCGTGCAGCAGCTCCTCCCAGTCGGGGCCCGGCACGCGGGCCTGGGACGTCACCAGGTACACCGCGTTGAGTAACTGGTCGGCCGCCAGGCCGCCTTCGAGCCGGCTGCGCTCCACGAACATCTGGATGAGTTCCAGGGCGCGCGGATCGTCCGCCCGGCCCAGGTGCGCGGCCACGATCGCGGCGAGCCGGTCGGTGTCCGGGTCGGGCAGCCGCAGCTGCAGACATCGGCGCAGGAAAGCGGGCGGGAATTCCCGCTCGTCGTTGCTGGTGATGACGACGACCGGGAACGCGCGGCAGCGCACCCGCCCGGAGGCGATGACGGCGCTGCGGTCCGGGTCGTCCGTGAGGACCCGGACGGCGGGTCGGCGGCTGCGGATGCGCACCAGCTCGGGAATGGTGTATTCGCCGGCCTCGAAGATGTCGAGGAGGTCATTGGGCAGATCGATATCGCTTTTGTCGAATTCGTCGATGAGCAGGACGCGGGGCAGCCGGTGCGGCAGCATCGCCGTGCCCAGCGGGCCGAGTTGGAGAAAGTCCCCGATGTCCTCCGGGCCGGGTTCCTGGCGTCCCCCGAATTCCGGGTCCGCCGCCTGTCCGGCCGCCGCGGCGTGCACGCGGCCGACCGCGTCGTAGTCGTACAGGCCCGACCGCAGGGTCGTACGGGTGGTGATCGGCCAGCGCAGCACCCGGCCGAGGCCCAGCTCCCTGCTGATGCGGTACGCCAGCGTGGACTTGCCCGTGCCCGGGCGGCCGGTCACCAGAAGGGGGCGGCGCAGAATGAGCGCCGCGTTGACGACGTCGGCCTCCTCGGGGTCCGACCGCATGCCCAGGGGCGCGGCGCCGAGCCGCCGGGCGGCGTCCTGCTCGTCCTCGGGCGGGGCGGGCGGCTCGGTCGGCGCCTCGTCGCCCTCCGGCGACCCGTGGCCCGACGCGCCGCCGGCCGATAACCCCTCGGCCGGTAACCCCGCGTCGGACAGCGCCCGCGCTCCGGCCTCGGACCCGTCCGCGGGCCCCGGGGAGAAGCCGTTGAAGGTGCGCCAGGGAGGCGGCGGCGGAAGGATCTCTTCCAGACTGACGTCGTGCAGCGGCCTTCCGGTGCCCTGAATAGATCCACCAGGGCCGGGGTATGCCGCCCGACGGCGGGCCGAGTCGGGCGCCGGGGCCCGCATCACCGTTGGCGTGTCCGTTGTGACGCCTCGGCCCTGCGTCGGTCATCGACTGCCCCCCTCGTCCGGCCCCGCCGCTCGCCCCTGTGTCTCCACGGGACGGGTCGGATCGTCCCAAACGATCATGACGTGCTGTCCAAGGTGTTGCTCGCGCTCGGCGGACCCGATGGCTTGGGCCTCCATCCGCAACTCTTTCACGGCATCGCGGAGCCGTGCCAGATCCCCGCTGGCCTCCACGGGTTTTTGTCTCAACTGATGGACCAGGTCCGGATCCCGCGGATGACGCCGGTCCCACACGACCACGGGAATGCCCGCCCGCCAGGCCGCCGAGGCCTGCCGGCGGCCCTCCAGGCTCGCGCCCGGCGGCGCGTTCAGCACCAGGGCGAACACATGCTGGTCGGTGTTGAGCCGGGCCACCAGGGCGCTCGGGTCACCCGAGCGCGGACTGTCCGGATCCGGCCCGTCCACCACCAGCTGCCGGGACCGCTCCGGCTGCGAGCGGAAGGTCTGCCACCGCTTCTTCCAGGCCCCGTACCACCGCCTGGTCTGGCTCCGCTCCAGGCTCCGTACGACCACCGGGTAGCTCGAACACAGCGGGGTGGCGAAGTCGCTGTCCAGCTCATGGCGCCACAGGTGCACCGGCAGATCCAGGTCCTCGGCGCCCAGCACGAACTCCAGGTGGATACAGCGCGCGTCCTCCCACTCCACGGCGGCCTCGTGCACCAGGTCCTGCACGGCGCGCTCGGCCGTGGCGGCCGTGACCTTGCTGACCGGGCCGCGGACCGGATACCAGCCCGTCGGGTCGTAGGCGTGCCACGAGGACAGCTCGTACCGGCCGGGCTCGTCCTGCGGCAACAGCTGGATGACCAGGTACGCGTCGACCGACTCGGCGAGGGCGGCGTGCCCCACCTGCTGCCGCAGCGACCTCAGCTCCGAGGTCAGCGACAGCTCGCGCGCCTGCTCGTCCGCCCAGCTCCGCAGGCGGTCCGCCAGCTCCAGCGGCCGGGCCGACGCGGCCAGGTACTCGACCAGGGCCAGGCCCGGCGTCAGCCCGTCCGGCCGCGCGTTCATCCGGGCCAGGGTCTCGAAGGCGTCCCACGGGCCGGTGACCGGCGGCACCTCCTGCAGCGGCCCCGCCGCGCCCCGGCACAGCCGTGCCAGATGCGCCACCTCCAGCCCCTCCAGCAGCGAGCGCAGCCGGTCCGTCGCGTCCGGCGGCAGCGCCGGACGGGCCGTCATCTGCTCCATGGCCGAGTCGAGCCGCTCCATGGCCGGCGCGCCCGGCGAGAGGATTTCCAGGGACTCGCGCAGCGCCCGCATCACGCGCGCGTTGTCCAGGCACTCCCGGGCCAGCTCCACCAGGAAGTGGTTGGTCACCCGGTGGTTGCGGACCGGCAGCTCCGACTCCAGCTCCCTGGCGACCAGTTCCAGACACAGCGCACGGGAGTCCGGGTCGATCAGACACCGGAACTCCTTGAGCGCCGTGACGAGATGGTTGACCGATTTCAGGCCGCCTTCCCCCGTGGCCGCCATGCATGACCTCCCCCGCCCATCACCGGTCCCCGCCGCCGGTGATCTACGCCGGAGACCCTGCCACAGGCGGGCGCCGCCGGGCGCGGGCTCCGGACCACTTGTATGCCCCGCCCACCCCAGCTGACACCCCGTGAGACACGAGAGTCATGCCCATCACACGGCGGCGGCCGGCGTCGAGCGCTGCCCGGCCGTGCGGCCGCCGCCCGGGATCAGCCCGGGTCGAGCAGCGCCAGCCGCGCGGTCAGTTCCGCCGTGGCCGGGGCCTCCGGCGCGATCATGGCCAGGGCGTCCGCCAGTTCTCCCCACGCGCCGTACGCCTCGCAGGCGCGCAGCAGGGCCAGCGCCTCCGCCCGGCTCGCCGACTGCCTGGCCACCTGCGTGCCGACGGCCGGCAGCTCGTCGAGGAGCAGCTGCCAGCGGGCGGGGGAGGCCAGGCCCGGGACGGCGAGCAACAGATCCGCCAGCGCGCCCAGTTCCCGGATCGACAGCCTCCCGGACGCGGCGCGGCGGGCAGGGGCGGCGGGGGCCGCGGGTTCGGCGGGGGCCGCGGGTTCGGGAGGCACGGCGAGGGCGGCGGAGGCGGCGGGTTCGGCGAGGGCGGCGGAGGCGGCCGGGGCATTCCGGGGAAGGTGCCGCAGCAGCTCGAAGGCGAACGCCGCCGCGTGCCGGGAGGCGACCGGCTGCCACCGCTCGTCGTGTGCCTCGTCCTTGTCGGCGAGCAGATCGGAGATCCCCCGGATCACCAGGGCGTCGACCTGCCGGTTGACGTACGCCCCGGCCAGGAACCCGAACCCCTCCATGTCGACCGCCACCGCGTCGCCCGCCCCGGCCGCCAGCCGGCGGCCGACGTCCGAGCGCTGGTGCGCCACCACCCGGCCGCCCGCCGCGATCGGCTTGACATGGGCCCGCGGGCGCGGCGCGGCGTCGCCCCCGGCGGGGCGGATCCCCCGCTGCCACTCGTCCGCCGCCGCGACCAGCCGGGCCAGCTGCACCAGCCCGTAGGCCGACTGATGGGTCTTCTGGCGGGGGAGGAAGCCGTCCTCGGTGTCCTTGCCGGTCTCGTAGTCGTACACCGCGTCCGCGGCCACGACATCCCCCAGGCCCACGTCCTTGCGGCCGCCGGCCACCCCGACGAACAGCAGGGCCCGGGGGGAGAACAGCGCGGCGGCCCGCTCCACCAGCACCGCCGCGCCCGGATTCCCCGGGCCCGTCATATGGATCGCCACGGACCGGCCGCCGTCACCGCCGCGGAAGACCCCCACCTCGAACAGGGAGCCACGCTCGGCCCACGCCGTGCGCACCTCCTCCAGGTGCGCCCGCACGGCCCGGTACTCCACCTCGAGCGCGGTGAGGATGACCACCTCCGCCCGCCCGGCGGCCCCGGCCGGCCACCCGCCCTCCTCAGACCACACCATCTCCCCCTAGGTACGCGTCCGGCTGGAGCGATCCCATCGTGTCAGGGCCGGTGCAGATCCGCGTACACCACGATCTGTGCCGCCAACACGGCGATCAGCAGGGTTTCGGCCACCGAGACCGTCATGAGCGGCCACCGGGCCGGGCCGGAGGTCCAGTAGACGACCAGCGCGGCGACCGGCGCCACGGTGAACAGCATCAGGTCGGCCGCGAGTTGCAGCCGCTTCCGGGAGATCCGGCGGTGGTCGTCGCGGTGGGCCGTCTCCCATCCGAAGACCCGGGGCCGCTCGGGGACGAGCGCGGCCAGCCGCGGGCCCAGGTCCTGGCGCACGTAACGGCCGATGGCCGAGATCTTCTCGTCGTTGACGAGGTAGGTCCAGCCCAGCAGCACCGAGGCCGGCGGCAGCAGCAGAAGCAGCTCCGGGCGGCCGCCGCCCTGCAGCGAGAAGGTGATGATGGCCGCCATCGAGGCGAGCGTGGCGTAGAGCAGATTGTCCCGGAAGCCGATGCGCGCCCGCTGCTCCTCCTTCACCTGTTCGTACTCCACGATGAGCAGCCTGCCGACGACGGCTTCCTCGTCCCGTGCCACACGTCCCCCCTTCGGGCGGGCTCCCGTGCCGTGAGCACCCGCCAGGCGGAGAGTAACCGCGGACGGGGCGATGGAAACGCGTAGATTTGCCGAGCACCCGCGGAACACCGGCGGGACCGCCGACGGACCGCCGGCGGGACACCCGACGGGGCATCCGAACGGACACTGACGGAACGACGAAGGCGAGTTGCCCGATGAGCCTGTACGACATCCCCCTGCACACCCTCTCCGGCGAGCCCACCACCCTCGGCGCCCACCAGGACAAGGCACTGCTGCTGGTCAACGTGGCCTCCAAGTGCGGGCTGACCCCGCAGTACGAGGGCCTGGAGCGGCTGCAGCAGCGCTACGCCGAGCGCGGCTTCACCGTGCTGGGCTTCCCCTGCAACCAGTTCGCCGGCCAGGAGCCCGGCACCGCCGAGGAGATCCGGACCTTCTGCTCCACCACCTACGGCGTCTCCTTCCCGCTCATGGAGAAGATCGAGGTCAACGGCGAGGGGCGGCATCCGCTGTACGCCGAGCTGACGAAGGCCGAGGACGCCTCGGGCGAGGCGGGCGACATCCAGTGGAACTTCGAGAAGTTCCTGGTCTCGCCGCGCGGCGAGGTGGTCGCCAGGTTCCGGCCGCGGACCGAGCCGGAGGCCGCGGAGGTCGTCGCGGGGATCGAGGCGCAGCTGCCCCGCTGACGCCGCGTACGCGCTTTCCTCAGAACCTCCTCAAACCCGTGGCCCGCACGCTCCCGGTGGCCCGCGGCGCCAGTAGGCTCGCCGCGGCACCAGCACACGTACGGGGGTACACGCGGTGGGACTCGGGGATTTCATACCTGACCCGGTGCGGCGCTTCGTCGGGGACCAGGTGGAGCACCTCGGCGAAGCGGTCGACGGGGCCGGCGACTTCACCGCCGAGCGGCTGGACGACATGGGGTGGGACGGCGGGGCCGACTGGGTCCGGCGCACCACCGACTCGGCCGCGAACGCGCTGGGCGCGGACGTGGCGGAGATGGGTCTTGACCGGACCGACGACCCGGCGCACCTCGTCCACGGGAACCCCGCCAGGCTGCGGTCCACGGCCGACCACCTGACCACCTTCGAGAACGCCTTCAACGACGTCGGCAAGGGGCTCCAGGGGGTCGGCCCCGAGGCCCTCGACGCACTGAGAGGACGGTCCGCCGCCGCCTTCGCCGGGCGGGTGGCCGCCGAGCCGAAGAAGTGGTTCGTGGCGGCCGACGCCTGCGGAGTGGCGGCCGCGGCGCTGCGCGAGTTCGCCGAGACGGTGGAGTGGGCCCAGAAGCAGGCCGACGAGGCCGTCCGCACCTACCGCAGGGGCCGGAAGGCGTCCGACGGGGCCCGCGCCGCCCACCGCGGCGCGGCGTCCTCCGGCCACGACCCGGGCCGCGCCGACATCGAGGCGGCCGAGGAGATCCTCGGCGAGGCGCGCCGGCAGCGGGATGTGGCGCACCTCGCCGCCCAGCGGGCGGTGGCGGCGGCGCGCGACAAGGCCCCGCGCGAGCCCTCCTACCTCCGCCGGGTGGCGGACGGGGTGGAGGGGCTGCGGCTGGACGGGAGCCACGTCCTCGGCGGCGTGGTCAAGGGCACGGCGGGGCTGGTGGACTTCGCCCGCTCCATGAACGCCCTGGACCCCTACAACCTCACCCACCCCGCCGAATACGCCACGCGCCTCAACGACACCGCCGCCGGCCTGCTCCGGATGGCGAACGACCCGGCCCCCGCGCTCAAGGCCATGTGGCAGTCCTTCGAGAAGGACCCCGCGGAGGGCCTGGGCCGGCTGGTGCCCGAACTGGTCGGCACCAAGGGGCTCGGCGGCGTCCGGTCGCTCGCCACCGCCGGCAAGGACCTCGCCAAGCTCGCCGAGCGGGCACCGGGCCGGGGCTGGAAGCCCAGCGGCTGGAAGTGGAAGTTCGGCGGCCACGCGCAGCTCAGGAAGGACGGCGCCGCGGCGCACAGCGTGCCCGACTCCGCCAAGACCACCGGGGGCACCGACCCGGTGGACCTGGCCACCGGGAAGATGTACCTCCCGCAGACCGATGTGTCCCTGCCCGGCCTGCTGCCGCTGGTGTTCCGGCGCAGGGCCGAGTCCGGCTACCGCGCCGGGCGGTGGTTCGGCCCCTCGTGGTCCAGCACGGCCGACCAGCGCCTGGAGATCCTCGACCGGGGCGTCGTCCTCGTCGGCGCCGACGGGCTGCTGCTGTCCTACCCGCATCCCGCCCCGGGGGTGCCCACCCTGCCCGAACTGGGCCCGAGGTGGCCGCTGGAGCGCACCCCCGGTGGCGACTACACCGTCACCGACCCGGACACCGGCCACGTCCGGCGCTACACCGGACCCGCCGGAACGCGGCCCGGCGGGGACGGCGAGGCACCGCTGGCGGAGGTCCGTGACCGCAACGGCCACCGCCTCACCTTCGAGTACGACGACCACGGCACCCCCACCGGCATCGTCCACGACGGCGGCTACCACCTGACGTTCGCCACCGAGGGCGGCCGGATCACGGCCCTGCGCCTGGGCGAGGTCGAACTCGTCCGCTACGGCTACACCGACGGCGACCTGACCGAGGTCACCGGCTCCAGCGGCCTCCCGCTGAGCTTCGAGTACGACGGCGACCACCGGATCATCGCCTGGGTCGACACCAACCAACGACGCTACGAGTACGTCTACGACGACCACGACCGCGTCGTCTCCGAGGGTGGCACCGAAGGCCATGTGTCGCTTTGCATCGACTATGGTGACGCCGGCGCCGCCCCGGACACCGGCCACCGCGTCACCGCGGTCCGCACCCCCGAGGGGCACACCACCCGCTACCTGGTCGACGACCGCTGCCGGGTGGTGGCCGTCACCGACCCGCTCGGCCACACCGTCCGCACCACGGTCGACCGCCACGGCCGCCCGCTCACCCACACGGACGCGCTCGGACACACCACCCGTTACGCGTACGACGAGGCCGGCCGCCTGACCCGGCTGACCACCCCGGACGGTCACACCCGCACCATCGCCCGCGACCGGCTGGGGCTGCCGGTGAAGATCACCGACGCCGACGGGGCGGTGTGGCGCCACACCTACGACGAGCGCGGCAACCGCACCGCGACCACGGACCCGGCCGGCCACACCACCCGCTACACCTACGACGACCGCGGCGCCCCGACCTCCGTCATCGACCCCTTCGGCGCGACCACCCGGATCCGCTGCGACGCCGCCGGCCTGCCCCTGGAGATCACCGACCCGCTGGGCGCCACCACCACCTACCGCCGCGACGCCTTCGGCCGCCCCACCGCCGTCACCGACCCGCTCGGCGCCACCACCCGCCTGGAGTGGACGGTGGAGGGCAGGCTCGCCGCGCACACCGACCCCGCCGGGGCCCGGCAGAGCTGGCGCTACGACGGCGAGGGCAACTGCGTTGCCCACACCGACGCCGTGGGCCGGGTCACCACCTACGAATACACCCACTTCGACCTGCTCGCCGCCCGCACCGGGCCCGACGGCGCCCGCGTCGAGTACCGCTACGACACCCGGCTGCGCCTCACCCGGGTGACCAACCCGCAGGGGCTCACCTGGACCTACGCCTACGACCCGGCGGGCCGCCCGCTGAGCGAGACCGACTTCGACGGCCGCACCTCCACCTACCGCCACGACGCCGCCGGCCGGCTCGTCTCCCGCACCAACCCGCTGGGCCAGACGGTCCACCTCACCCGGGACTCCATGGGCCGGATCGTGCGCAAGGACGCGGACGGCCGGGTGACCACTTTCGACTGGGACCCGGCCGGCCGACTGGCCGCGGCCACGGGCCCGGACGGGGAACTCGCCCTCCACCGCGACCTGGTGGGCCGGGTCAAGTCGGAGCTGTCCGGCGGGCGGGTGCTGGCGCACACCTACGACGCGCTCGGCCGGCCCGTCCGGCGCGTCACCCCCTCCGGCGCGATGTCCTCGTTCGCCTACGACGCCGCCGGCCACCGCACCACGCTGAAGGCCGGCGGCCACACCCTCGCCTTCGGGTACGACGCGTCCGGCCGCGAGACCTCCCGCCGCATCGACCGCGCCGCCACGCTGGCGCAGGCCTGGGACCCGGCCGGCCGCCTCACCGAGCAGACCCTCACCGGCCACTCCCAGGACGGCGGGGACGTCGGGGACGCCGGGGAATCCGCCACCCTGCAGCGCCGGGTGTACCGCTACCGCGCCGACGGCCACCTCACCGGGGTCGACGACCACCTGGGCGGCGCCCACGGCTTCGAGCTCGACCCGGCGGGCCGGGTCACGGCCGTCCACGCCCCCGGCGGGCGGGGCGAGAGCTACGCGTACGACGAGGCGGGCAACCAGACGTACGCCTCCTGGCCCGCGCCCTTCGCCTCGCACGCCGGGGGCACCGGCCCCCGCACCTACACCGGCACCCGGGTCACCCGGGCGGGGCGGGTCCGCTACGAGTACGACGCGGCCGGCCGGATCACCCTCAAGCGGCGGAACAGGCTGTCGCGCAAGCCGGACACCTGGCGGTACACCTGGGACGCGGAGGACCGGCTCACCTCCGTCACCACCCCCGACGGCACCGTCTGGCGCTACCTCTACGACCCGCTGGGCCGGCGCACCGCCAAGCAGCGGCTCGCCGCCGACGGCGAGACGGTCGTGGAGCGCGTGGACTTCGTCTGGGACGGCTCCACGCTCGTCGAGCAGACCACCACCGGGCGGGCCCGGCCCGAGCCGGCCACCCTCACCTGGGACCACGACGGCCCGCGCCCGGTCGCCCAGACCGAGCGCGTCACCGACGACATGGGCCGGCGGGAGATCGACCGCAGATTCTTCGCCATCGTCACCGATCTGGTGGGCACCCCCCGCGAGCTCCTCGACGAGAGCGGCGAGATCGTCGGGCGCCGGCAGGCCACCCTGTGGGGTGCGACCGGCGCCGCGGCGGCCGGGGAGGCGCACACCCCCCTGCGCTTCCCCGGCCAGTACCACGACTCCGAAACCGGGCTCCACTACAACCTGTTCCGCTACTACGACCCCGAGACCGCCCGCTACACCAGCCCCGACCCGCTCGGACTGGCCGCCGCGCCCAACCCCGTCGCCTATGTGCCGAACCCGCATGCCTGGATCGACCCGCTGGGCCTGTGCCCGTGTCCGCCCGGCACGCGGCCGGGAGGGCGGCCGGACGGCCAGACCGTCCTCAGCGGCCACGGCGCCATCTGGTCGGAAGAACTCCGGCCGGGCCAAGAGCTCAAGGTCACGGTCCCGAAGGGGACGAGACTGCACTTCTACGTCGACCACGGCGAGATGCTCAAGAATCCGAGAGCCAACCGGATCGAGCTCGGCACCGAGCCGGTGGTCCCCACAATGACCGTCGGACCGGGCCAACAGGTCTGGGACTACTCGCTCTTCCCGCCCGACGGGCTGGAGATCCTGGGCAATCCGGTGACGGTGACGAGGGAGACGAAGCTCTCGGAGCTGTTGCGGCCGAACATGGGCCATGTGCACTGGGCGGCCTGCCGGGAGATCATCCCCTGAGCGGGGGCGCGCGGCCCCCGCTCAACCCGCTCAGTGTTCAGCACTCAGTGTTCAGCGCTCCGCGGCGAACGCGGCCAGCCAGGCCAGCGGGGCGTTCCAGTTGATCGCCACCTCGTTGGTCGAGTACGAGCCGATGTCGTCGATGTAGCACTTCGCCGCCGCGCACCCGACCAGCTTCTCCTGCGCCACCGGGTCCTGCAGCGCCGAGTCCGGGCCGCCCGCGAGGGACCCGGCGGGCGGGTTGGGCAGCGAGGCGTCCGCCTGGTGGGCCCAGAAGCGGTGGTGCTGGTTGCGGGACGCCTGCTCCCCGTAGCCCGAGACATAGGACTGGCCCAGGGCGTTGCGGCCGAGCAGGTAGTCCAGCGCCTCCAGCGCCCCGTCGCGGTAGCGCCGCTGCCCGGTGAGCTCATAGGCGACGGCGATGACGCTCGCGTTGTTCGCCACCTGGCCGTTGGAGCCCCACACATAGCCGTCCGCCGGCAGCGGCACCGCGTAGCCCTGGCGGCCCATGGCGGCCAGATAGCCGTCGGCGGCCGAGACCACCGAGGCGCGGACCCTAGCCTGGTCGGCGGTGGCCAGCCCGTTCGGGACGGTGGCCAGGGTGATCCGGCCCAGGGCCGCGGTGTCGGCCCAGGCGAAGCCGACCGGGGTGAACGCGTCGGCCGAGGTGTGGAAGGGCGAGGAGGTGACCGCGTCGCGGTACCGGCGCTCCCCGGTGGTCGCGTACAGCTCGGCCGCCGCCCAGTAGAACTCGTCGCCGACCCGGGCGTCCCCGTACGCCCCGCCACCGGTGGCGTCCGAGTCCGGGGCGAGCACGTCCGGCTCGGCCTTCGCGGCGCTCCAGGCGCGGCGCGCGGAGGCCAGGCAGCGGGCGGCGAAGGCCTTGTCGTACGGCGCGAACACCCGCGCGCACTGGGCCGTGGCCGCAGCCAGGTTGAGCGTGGCCGCGGTCGACGGCGCGTGCAGCTCGCGGGGCTGGGAGTCCTGCTCGGGCCGGGTGGGCAGGCCGGTCCACTGCGCGTCGTGGATCTTGTGGAAGGCCATCCCGGCGTGCGGCTTGCCCTCCGGGACCTGCATCCGCATCAGGAACTCCAGCTCCCAGCGCGCCTCGTCCAGCACGTCGGGGACGCGGTTGCCGCGCTCGGGCACCCGCAGCGTGGCGTCCCCGAGCGCCGCCTGGTGTCCCGCGCGCCTGGCCCGCTCGAAGGAGTTCACCGTCTGCCACACCGAAATGCCGCCGGTGACCACGTACTTGCCGTGGTCACCGGCGTCGTACCAGCCGCCGCGGACATCCCGGGCGTAGTCGCACACCCCGGCCTGGCACGGAACGGCGGTGTCCCCCTGGTTGGGCGCGACCCCCAGGTGCCCGGCCGGCCGGGCGTACGCCGCTCCGCCGGCCAGCGACGCCTCGATCGGGATTCCGCTGCGCTGCTGGTAGAAAAAGTTCATCGTGTCCGCGCGCAGCCCGTCGTACAGATCGGCGCGGATGTCGAAGGGGTGGCTGACCCGGCCGTCCACGGTGAGGGTGTAGCCGGTGCCCCTGCCCCGGTACGAGGAGAAGTCCACCAGGTGCGTCGAGTCGCCCGAGGCCGCGTCGGCGCCCCGCACGACGGTGGTGCCCGAGGCGGCCACCGCGCCCGTGGCGTCGCGCAGTTGCCAGGGCAGGGCGGTGGTGGCCGTGGTGACGACGGTGGCGCGCTTGGGGCCGTTTGGGAGGTAGCCCAGCTGGTTGACCCGGACGGCGTCCGGCGCCGCCGCGGCCGTGGCACCGGTGCGCGCCCCGGCCGGGGCGGCGGGAGCGGCGGGGGCGGACGGCGCGGTGATCAGTAACAGCGCGCCGGCCAGCAGCGTGGCGGCGGCGCGTGCGCCGTACGGACGGGGGCGAGCGGGCATCGGGGACCTTCCTTCGGTGTCTGAACGGGCGCGGACGTGCGGACACGGCGGGTGCGGGACCGGGGGCGGCGAGGCTAGGTGTGGGAGCGCTCCCAAATGTGTAGTCAGGTTGCCGGTGGGCGTCAAGGGGCTCGACGGGGAGGAGTGACCGACCGGGTGACGACCGGTCAGGCCGGCCCTGGGCGTCGCGCGGCGGGCGCGGTCAGGGCCGCCGCGCCCGCCGGGCGAGGGCGCGGCGCGCCGTCGCCGCCATCGCCTCGTCCACCATCCGCCCCTCGAACAGCACCGCGCCCTCGCCCCGCGCCTGCGCCGCCTCCACCGCCGCCACCAGCCGCTCGCAGCGCGCCAGTTCCCCGGCGTCCGGCGAGAACACCTCGTTGACCACCGGCACATGCGACGGGTGGATCACCGCCATCCCCTCGTACCCCAGGGCCCGGTTGCGCTCCGCGAAGGTCCGCAGCCCCGTCAGGTCGGCGACATCGGCCCACAGCCCGGCCACCGGGTGGGGGCTGCCCGCCGCGCGCGCGTCCAGCAGCACCCGGGCGCGCAGGTGGTGGGTCTCCTCGCCGCCCGGGCTCCAGCGGTAGCCGACCGCGCGCTCCACGTCCCCGCCCGGGGCGGTCAGCGCGCCGAGGTGCGCCACCCGGCCGGCGGCCCGCCCGATGTCGTACGCCTCGCGCAGCCCGCGCGCGGTCTCCAGCAGCGGCACCAGCGCGATCCGCCCCTCGGGCAGGCCGGCCTCGCGCTCGCACCACGCCAGCAGCCGGTCGGCGACCCGTACGTCGTCGGCGTGGTCCACCTTCGGCAGCACCACGCCGTACAGCCCGGGCCCGGCCACCGCGCGCAGGTCCTCGGCGCCCGCCCAACCCGCCCCGCGGTCCAGCGGGTTGATCCGTACGAACAGCCGCATCGGCCCCGGGGCCCGCGCCGCCCGCTCCACCGCCTCGGCCACCGCCTTCCGGGCCGCCTCCTTGGCGCCCGCCGGGACCGCGTCCTCCAGGTCGAGGATCGCCGCGTCGGCGCCGGCCGCCTCGGCCTTGGCCAGCCAGCCCGTCTTGCCGCCGGGGACGAAGAGCAGCGAGCGCAGCGGCTCCCGGCCGCGGTCCCGGTCCCGGTCGTGGCCCCGGTCTCCGTCCCGGCCGCGGTCCCGGTCCCGGTCGTGGCCCCGGTCTCCGTCCCGGCCGCGGTCCCGGTCCCCGTCCCGGCGGCGGTCCCGGTCTTCGTCCCGGCCGTGGCCCCGGTCTCCGTCCCGGTCCCCGTCCCGGCCGCGGTCCCGGTCCCCGTCCCGGCCCGGGTCGCGGTCCCGGCCGCGGTCAGATGACACCCTCGCCCTCCAGCTTCGCCAGCCGCTCCCCGTCGATGCCCAGCCACCGCCCGTAGACCAGCTCGTTGTCCGCGCCCAGCGCAGGGCCGGTCCGCCACACCCCGCCGGGGTTGCGGCGGAAGTGCGGCAGCGCGGCCTGCATCCGGACGGGGCCGAGGTCGGGGTCGTCGACGGTGACGACGTCCTCCCGCTCCGCGTAGACCGGATCGGCGACGATGTCCGCCGCGCTGAACACCCGGGAGGCCACCACCTCGGCGCGCTCGAAGGCAGCCAGACACTCCTCCGCCGGGCGCGCGGCCACCCAGGCGCGCAGCGCCCGGTCCAGCCGCTCCCGCCCGGCGTGCTGGGCCTCCACGGTCGCGTACTCCGCCTCGTCCAGGCCCAGCAGCCGCACCACGTTGAGCACCGACCGGGTGGTGGCCGAGGTGACCGTCAGCCAGTCGCCTTCGGCGCTGCGGTAGGTGTTGATGACGGCGGCGGGCGCGACGGCGAGCTGGTTGCCGGCCCGCTCCGGGGCCGCGCCCAGCTGGTCGTACGCGATGATCTGCCACTCCACCAGCCGGAACAGCGGCTCGAAGAGGGCCAGGTCGATCCATTCGCCGTCGAAGTCCGGATCGGTGTCGCGGCGGTGCAGCGCGGCCAGGATCGCGAAGGCTCCCATCAGGCCCGTGACCGCGTCCCCGTGGGAGAAGCCGGTGTGCACGGGCGGCCCGTCCGGGAAGCCGGTCAGGTGCACCACCCCGCTGCGGGCCTCGCCCATCTTGCCGAAGCCGGGGGCGTCGGCCCGCGAGGAGGTCGCGCCGAAGCCGGAGATCTGCAGCAGGATCGCCTTCGGGTTGACGGCGTGCACGGCCTCCCAGTCGAGACCCCAGGCGCGCAGCCGCCCCGCGCGCAGGGTCACGATCACCACATCGGCCCAGGCGATGAGGTCATGGGCGATCCGCCGCCCCTCCTCGTGGTGCAGATCCAGGGTGACGGAGCGCTTGTTGCGGCCCGCGACCTTGAACCACAGCGGCACCCCGTCGCGCCGTGGCCCCATGGCCCGGGCCGCGTCTCCCGCGCCGGGGGGCTCCACGTGCACCACGTCGGCCCCCTGGTCGGCGAGCATCGCCCCGGCGAGGGGGCCCGCGACGACATGGGCGAACTCCACCACCTTCAAGCCGGTCAGCTGTCCCCGCTGTCCCTGCTGCCCCCGCTGTCCCCGAGGTGTGCGGCTGTCGTTGTCCATGGGGATCAGGCTGCGGGGTCGCGCATATGCGGGTCCAGCAATTAAGAGGCATCAATTCATGCGGATCTCACAAGAGTTCCGCTCACGACGCCTCGCCCTCCTCCCAGAAGACCCCGTCGGGCAGCCCGTGGCCGCACCCCGGCCGCAGGCCCGCGCCGCGCAACTCCTCCAACTGCTCCAGGAAGCGGCGCGCCCCCGGCGGAAGCGCCCGGCGCGCCGGAAGCACCACATGCAGCCGCCGTTCGACCACCGGGTCCACCAGCGGGCGACGCACCAGCTTCCCGGGCGCCACCAGCGGATGCACCAGGGCGGGCATGGCGGACACCCCGAGCCCCGCCGCGACGAGACCGCCCACCGTCGCCACGCTGGAGGCCTCCGCCGCCGGGTCCGCCGACAGGCCCGCCTGGGCGAAGGCGGCGTCCGTCATCCGGCGCACGCTGGAGTCCGCGCCGACCGCCAGGAACGGCTCGCGGCCCAGGTCCTCCCAGCTCACCTCGGACCGCTCGGCGAGCGGGTGGTGTTCGGGGAGCACGGCGTCGAAACGGTCCCGGACCAGCGGGCGCAGCCGTATCCCGGCCGTACGCCGCGCCACCGTGGACACCGCGAAGTCCGCGTCGCCGTCCACGACCCGCTGAAGCACCGGGCGTTCCAGGCCGTCCAGCAGCCGCACGGTCATCTGCGGGCGCCGCGCGCGGAAGGCGGAGATCACCGGCGGCAGCAGCACGGCCGCCACCGAGGGCAGAGTGGACAGCGCCACCGTGCCCCGCTCGCCCGAGACATAGCGGCCCAGCTGCGCCAGCCCCGCCCGGTGCGCGGAGAGGATCTGGTCCGCTATCCGCAGCGCCTCCGTCCCGGCCGGGGTCAGCCGCACATTGCGGGTGTCCCGCTCCAGCAGCCGCATGCCGAGCGTGCGCTCCAGGTCCGCGACCGCGCGGCTCAGCGAGGACTGGGAGAGGTGCAGTTCGGCCGCGGCGGCGGTGAAGCTCTCGGCACGGGCCACCGCGGCGTACGCCGCGAGCTGGCGCAGAGTGACGTCCATCATGAAGCGGGAGAGTAGACGCGCGAGGCAGGCCAGGGAACTGTTGCGCTAAACGCATGGACAGATCTGTGTTCGATGCTGGACGCGGATCTTTCGCCGCTCGGAAACTCAACGGGCAACATCCGAGGAAGAAAGAAGGCGAGCGGCCATGCTGGCAGCACTGGGCTTCTGCACGATCGGCGGCTTCCTGCTGCTCACCATGACCAAACGGGTCTCGGTGCTGGTCGCCCTGGTCCTCACCCCGGTGGTCACCGCGGTCATCGGCGGTTACGGGGACGACCTGGGCCCGATGGCGCTGGAAGGGCTGTCCAAGGTGGCGCCCACCGGCATCATGATCGCCTTCGCGGTGCTCTACTTCAGCCTGATGGTGGACGCGGGCCTGTTCGAGCCGCTGATCCGCGGCATCCTGCGGGTCGCCCGCAGGGACCCGCTGCGCATCACCGTCGGCACCGCCGTCCTGACGATATGCGTGGCGCTCGACGGCGACGGCGCCTCCACCTTCCTCATCACCATCTCCGCGCTGCTGCCCGTCTACCGGCGCCTGGGCATGAGCCGGCTGGTGCTCGCCGGGGTGGTCGGCCTCGGCGCGGGCGTGATGAACATGGTGCCGTGGGGTGGCCCCACCGCCCGGGCGGCCGCCGCGCTGAAGCTGGACACCTCCGAGGTGATCACCCCGCTGTTGCCCGCCCTCGCCGCGGGCATCGCCTGGGTGCTGCTGGCCGCCTGCCTCATCGGCCGCCGCGAGCGCCGCCGGCTCGGCGAGCTCGGCACACCCCGGCCCGACGAGGTCGCGGTCGGCGACGGCCCCGGCACCCCCCGGGTGGCCCCCGCCAGGGCCGGCACCGCGCTGACGGTCTTCAACCTGACGCTCACCCTCGTCCTGCTGGTCTGCCTGGTCCTGGAGGCCATGCCGCTGCCCGTCCTGTTCGTCCTCGCCTTCGTCGTCGCGCTGCTGGTCAACCACCCCGGCTGGGAGGAGCAGCAGGCCCTGCTGGAGAAGCACGGCAACAGCGTGGTGCTGGTCACCACCATGATCTTCGCCGCGGGGGTGTTCACCGGCATCCTCACCGGCACCGGAATGATCGAGAAGATGGCCCAGGCGATGGTCGAGGTGATCCCCGACGGCCTCGGCGGCCATCTGCCCGTGCTGGTCGCGGTCACCAGCATGCCGCTGAGCCTCGTCTTCACCCCCGACGCCTACTACTTCGGCATCCTGCCGGTGCTCGCCGGCACCGCCGACTCCTTCGGCACCGACCCGGCCGAGATCGCCCGCGCCGCCGTCCTCGGCCAGATGACCACCGGCTTCCCGCTCAGCCCGCTCACCGCCGCCACCTTCATCCTGCTCGGCATGAGCGGCGTACAGCTCGGCGAACACCAGCGGTTCATCTTCCGCTGGGCCTTCGGCACCACGCTCGTGATGACCGCGGCCGCCCTGCTGACCGGCGCCCTCCCGCTGTGACGGCTCCCTGCACCGTAGGCCGCCGGGCCGTCACCGCGGGGCGGCCGGGCGCCGGGGCTCGATGACCGTGACCCCGGCGCCCCTCGCCGCCGCCATCGCCATCAGGGCCTCGGGCACCTCGTCGAGCCCGATGACATCGGTGACCAGGAGATCCGGCCGCAGGGTCCCGGCCTCGACCATCTCCATCATCGGACCGTACGCGTGCGCCGCCATGCCGTGGCTGCCCAGCAGCCGCAGTTCGAGCGCGATGACCCGGTCCATCGGCAGCATCGGGCTCCCCGCGGCCGGCGGCAGCAGGCCGACCTGCACATGGCGCCCGTGGCGCCGGAGGCTGTTGACGGACGCGGCGCAGGTCCGCGGGGAGCCCAGCGCGTCGAGCGAGACATGGGCGCCCCCACCGGTCGCGTCGGCGACCGCGTCCGCCACCGACCCCAGCGTCGAGGCCGCGTCCACGCACACCTCCGCCCCGAACCGCCGGGCCAGGGCCAGGGCCCGCGGCGAGATGTCCACCGCCACCACGCGCGCCCCCGCCGCGGCCGCGATCATGACCGCGGACAGCCCCACCCCGCCGCACCCGTGCACCGCCACCCACTCGCCCGGCGCCACCCGGCCCTGCGCCACCACCGCGCGGAAGGCCGTCGCGAAGCGGCAGCCCAGACCGGCGGCCGTGGTGAACGGCAACTCGCCGCGTATGCCCACCAGGTTCACATCGGCGTTCTCGATCGCCACGAACTGGGCGAAGGAGCCCCAGTGGGTGAAGCCCGGCTGCGTCTGCCGCTCGCACACCTGCTGCGCGCCGTCCGCGCAGGCGGCGCAGCGCCCGCAGGCGCAGACGAACGGCACCGTGACGCGCTGCCCGGGGCGCCAGTTCAGCACCTCGGGCCCCACCTCCTCGACCACGCCCGCCAGCTCGTGGCCGGGCACATGCGGCAGCCGGATGCCGGGGTCGTGCCCCATCCAGCCGTGCCAGTCGCTGCGGCACAGCCCGGTCGCCTCGACCCGGATGACCGCTCCGCGCCTCGAGGGGGCCGGATCCTGGACGTCCCGGACCTCGGGTTTGCGCCCGAAGGCGTCGAACACCACAGCACGCATGGACCCGCTCCCTCGCTCAGCCGCACTTGGTGGGGGCGGTAGAACCTACACCACCTTCCCGCCGCGCCGACCGGCCCCGCCGCCGCCGGCGGACCGGCTCAGCGCTTGTCGCGCTGGCCCTCGGCCATCCGGCGCGTCGTGCGGTCGGCCCCGGCGCCGCGCTGGGCCGCCGCCGCCAGGCT
This sequence comes from Streptomyces sparsogenes subsp. cuspidosporus, assembly GCF_039532705.1. Lineage (NCBI taxonomy): Bacteria > Bacillati > Actinomycetota > Actinomycetes > Kitasatosporales > Streptomycetaceae > Streptomyces > Streptomyces sparsogenes. Next base: position 126,902 of record NZ_BAAASD010000020.1, read on the forward strand.
CGGGAAGAGCCCGCCCAGGGCGCTGCCCAGGCGCAGTTCGAGCGGGGCGATGTTCACCTCGGCGCGGTCCCGCTCGATGGCCCGCAGGGTCGCCGCCGCGACCTGGCGGGCGCTGACCGTACGGACGCCGGCGGGCGGGGTGGCGCCGGAGTCCGCGAACATCCCGGCGTCGCGCACGAACCCCGGCTGCACCACCGAGACCCCCACCCCGGTGCCGTACAGGTCCTGGCGCAGTCCGAGCGCGAAGCCGCGCAGCCCGAACTTGGCCGCGTTGTAGAGCGCCGCCCCCGGGGAGGCGGTACGCCCCGACAGCGAGCCGACCATGACGATATGGCCGGAACCCGCCGCCACCATGCGCGGGGCCAGCGCCCTGGTCAGCTGGAGCGGGGCGCGCAGATTGACCTCCAGCGCGCGGTCGAGCTCCTCGGGGGCGAAGCCGAGGACCTCACCGCTGGCGGGCAGCGCCGCGTTGGCGACGAGGATGTCGGTCTCCGCTGCCTCGGCGATCAGCCGCTCCACCTGGGCCCGGTCGGCCAGGTCGGCGACGATCGCCCGGGCGCCCAGCCGGTCGGCCAGCGGCCGCAGTACGTCCTCGCGCCGGCCGGTGAGCAGCAGCCTGGCCCCCCTGGCCTTCAGGGCGCGGGCCAGTGTCTGCCCGATGCCTCCGGTCGCTCCGGTGAGCAGGACGGTCGCGCCGCCGATCCGCATGCGTTTCTCCTCCGCGTAGGGCTGGTCCGGGTGGTGGCCGGCCGGGGTGGCCACCGGTCACCGCTGGGCTCCCTCAGGGTCCACCCGGGCCGTGGCGGTGCCGTGCGCCGAACGGATGGTAGCCGAGGCCGCGTCCGCCGCCGCGCGTCCCGCCGGGCGGGCCTGTCGCGCCCGGTCGAGGAGCACGAGGGGCACGGCGGCCGCGGCGAGGGCGGCCCCGATCAGGCAGACCGAGGTGAGAGCGGCGCCTTGGGAGAGTGAGGCGGCCGCGAGCACGGGGGTGACGCTGATGCCCAGTTGGAACGCCGAGACAGTGGTGGCGCCGGCGAGGGTCGGCGCCTCGGCCGCGATGGCGAAGACGCGTCCGTAGACGGCGGGGTTCAGCACGAACGCGGCGACGCCGGACAGGAACACCGTGGGCACCACCGCCCACGCCCGGTGGATCGCGGCGACCATCACGACCGACAGGAGCACGGTCGCCGACGCGCCGGTGAGCAGCGCGAGGTGCGGCCGCCGGTCGGAGACGCGGCCGCCGATGGACAGGCCGGCGAAGGCCCCGATCCCGAACAGCGCGAGGATCGCCGGGATCCACGCCTCGGGGAGGGCGGTGATGTCCGCGAGCATCGCCGCCAGGTAGTTGAACGTGATCATGTACGCCGCGGTGGTGAGGATCGTGATCCCGTAGATGCCCCACAACGCCGGCTTCCGCATCGTGGCCAGCTCCCGCGCCACGCTCGGCCCGCCGGTCCGGTCGGTGCGCGGATCGGCAGGGGGGAGCCCGAGGAGACAACCGGCGATCCCCGCGACCGTCAGGGCCACCACGGCCCAGAAGCCGCCGCGCCAATCGGTGAAGTGGCTGAGCAGCGTGCCCGCGGGACCGCCGGCGACCATGGCCACGCTCAGCCCGCTGACCACGACTCCCGAGGCGCGGGCGTTGCGGTCCGGCGTCACCAGGCCGATGGCGGTCACCGACGCGACGGCGAAGAAGCCCGCGTAGGCGATGCCCGATAGCACCCTGGTGACCAGCATGACCCGGTAGTCGCCCAGCAGTCCGGCGGCGAGGCCGGCGGCGAAGACGCCCTGGGTCGCCACCAGGGCGGTGCGGCGAGGCCAGTGCAGACTGAGCACGGCGAACGGCGGCCCGCCGATCACCACGCCCAGCGCGAACGCGGTGATCAGGAACCCGGCCGAGGAGAGCGTGACGTCCAGGTCACCGGCCACCGCCGGCAGCACGCCGGCCATCAGAAACTCCGCGCTTCCCATCGCGAACAGGCAGAACCCCAGCAGGTACACCCCGGCGGGCAGCCTGTCGGAGCGGCTGTTCCGGGGTGTCGCGGCCCTTGTCGTATCCATGCGGATCACCTCCATGGAGAGGATCGGAACGGACCACCGCTTTCGACAAAGGGCCTTGCCGATTCCGGGACACATTGGTTTGACTGCGCTCCATGGACGAACAACCCAGCGTCGGTGCCGTGATCGAGCAGATCGCCCCCCGGCTGCGGCGTGCCCGCCAGAAGAAGGGCGTCAGCCTCGCCGACCTCGCGCGAGCCACCGGCATCTCGACCAGCACCCTGTCGCGCCTCGAATCGGCTCAGCGCAAGCCGAGCCTCGAACTGCTCCTGCCGATCACCGCCGCGCTCGGCATCCCCCTCGACGAGGTCGTCGCCGCGCCCCGGATCCTGGACCCGCGCGTGCCGCAGCGGCCCACCCGGAAGGACGGCCGCGTGCTGATCCCGTTGTCGCGCCGGCAGGGGGAGCCACGCGCCTACAAGATGACCATCCCCGCGCACGACGAACAGCCCCATCTGCGCACCCACACGGGTCACGAATGGCTCTACGTGCTCCGCGGCCGGCTCCGCGTCCGGCTGGGCGACCAGGACTTCGTCATGGGAGCCGGCGAGGCGGCCGAGTTCGACTGCCAGATCCCGCACTGGTTCGGCGCCGCGGGACGCGGCAGCGTGGAGGTGCTCAGCCTCTTCGGAAAGCAGGGGGAGCGCATCCACCTCCGCACCCCGGGACGCCGACGCGGCCCGGAAGGCCCTGCCCCGGAGGTCTAGGTGCCGTCGGCGACGGTACCGCCGCGCCCGTAGACCCGGCGCGCGTTGTCCGCGGCCACCAGGGCCGCCACCCGCTCCGCGTCCGCCGCGCACCAGGCGCCGTCGCGGACCCAGCGGGCCGACGTCGTGTCCAGGGCCTCGAGGAACAGCCGCGCCCCGACGACGTACAGCTCCGGCAGGCCGTGGGCGTCGGTGGAGAAGAGCACCTTGCCGAAGGGGGCCAGCTCCAGCACCTCCGCCAGCACCGCCCCGGCCCGCGCCCCGGTGTGGGTCAGCGCCAGGCCCACGTCGGCGTAGACATGCGGGAACACCGCGGCCAGATAGGCGGCGCCGCGGTGGTAGGGATAGCCGTGCAGCAGCACCAGCCGGCATCCGGTGGGGCGCACGGCGCGGACGAAGTCGGTGAGCAGCAGCGGGTCGCAGCGGTCCAGGCGCAGATCCGGGTCGCCGAACCCGGTGTGCAGCTGCAGCGGCAGGGCGGTGCGCACGGCGGCCCACAGCAGGTGGCGCAGCAGGACCGGGTCGGCGACCCGGGCCGCGCCCGGGTCGCCGGTGGCGCGGGCGGTCAGCCAGCGGTCGGCCGCCGCGCGCAGCGGGGCCGGCGCGGGTGGGGTGGGCGCCAGGTCCAGGCCGTGGCGGTAGGCGGCCACCGACTTGAAGGCGGCGGCGGTGCGCGCGGCCTCGCGCACCGCGCCGTCGAGCGAGGCCAGGAAGGAGTCGGTGGTCCGCGAGGTGTCCGCGATCCGCTCCGCGAGGTGTTCCAGCCGGACGATCTCGCGCGCCGTGCCCCCCGCGGCCTCGGCCAGCTCCCGGGGGCCGGTCAGATCCCCGGGCAGCCCGGTGTCCACCAGGAACTCGGTGATCCCGGCGGCGCGCAGCAGCCGCCGGGTGACCTCCGCCGCTCCCAGCTCCCGCCGCCGCGCGAGATAGCGCTCGGGCGGGCAGTGGGGAGGAAGGCCCAGCAGCGGCGGGCACCAGCGGCGCACCGCGAACCCCAGCTGGGTGTCGAAGTAGCTGGTGCCGGGCGCGGCGGGGGCGTCCGACTCGGTGAGGTACGCCTCGAACGCGGCGGCGTCCAGCTCGCCGCGCACCACGCCGTGGCAGTGGTGGTCCACCAGGGGCGGCGCGGGCCGCGCCGCGCCGGGGGCGGCCATCAGTACCGCCCGCGGGTGGCCGTGGCGATGTCCTGCGGGCTCGCCCCCGAGAACAGCTCCGCCTCGGCGCGGCGCACGGCGGCGATGGACTCGAAGAGCGGGTCGCCCAGCGCCTCGCGGAGCGTGTCCGAGGCCTCGAAGTGTTCCAGGGCGGCGGGCAGCGAGGTGGGCAGCCGCTTCTCGCGGCCTTCCCGCACCGGATCCCCGGCCACCGGAGGGGGCAGGGTCAGCCCGGAGTCGAGCCCGGCGAGCCCGGCGGCGATGACCGCGCCGGTGGCCAGATACGGATTGGCCGCCTGGTCGAAGCACTTGACCTCGGCGTTGGCCCCGCCGGGGTCCTCCGGCGCCCCGGCGACGAAGCGCAGCGCGGCCTCGCGGTTCTCCAGGCCCCAGCACTGGTAGGCGCCGGCCCAGCGGGAGGGCTCAAGACGCAGATAGCTCGCCGGGGACGGGGCGCCGACGGCCAGCAGGGCGGGCAGCGCGCGCAGCACACCGGCCAGGAAGGCCTCGCTGGTCGCCGTCATGCCGCACGGTCCGTCCCCGCCCCGGCACAGGTTGCGGTCGCCCTGCCACAGGCTCAGATGCAGATGGCCGCCGCTGCCGACGGCGCCCGGGGTGACCACGGGGGCGAAGGACGGCTCCAGGCCGTGCTGGGCGCTCACGCCCCGGATCGTCTGGCGCACCAGCACGGCGAGGTCGGCCGCGCCGACCGGGTCGGCGGGCGCCACGGACACCTCGAACTGCCCGGGGGCGTACTCGGGGTGCAGTTGCAGGACCTCGACCCGCTGGGCCTGGAGGGCGTCGAGCACGTCCGCGAGGTAGTCGGACAGGTCCACCAGGCGGGTCATCCCGTACGCGGGCCCCGCGGTGGGGTAGCGCGGCTCCCGCTCCGGCGCGCCGGCGGTGGTGACCACCCACTCGGTCTCGAAGCCCATGAGCACCCCGATGCCGCGCTCCCGGGCCCGCTCGGCCATGCGGTGGGCGAACCGGCGTTGGCAGACCGGGTGCTCGCGCCCGCTCACGTCGTAGCGGTCGGCGGGGGCCCAGGCCCAGCGGGGCTGGGCGGCCAGGGGGGTGAGCCGGTCGAGGTCGGGGAAGAGCCGCAGATCCCCGTCGGGGCCGCCGACGTGGCGGCTGGTGGTCATGGAGTCGTCGACGAGGTAGACGTCGAAGACGGGGGACATGCCGACGCCCCACTGGGCGGCGTGTTCCAGCCGGGTGGCGGGGACGGCCTTCACGCGGGTCAGGCCCGCGTTGTCCACCCAGGTCAGCGCGGTGCCGACGATCCCCTGCGCGGTCAGCCGCCCGGCCTCCTCGCGCGCTCGCGCCCGTGCCTGCTCGCGCTGTTCGGTGTCCACGGGCGGCTCCTGTCCGGTGGGCGCTCATCCGGTGTGTTCGCGGCTCCTCGAGGTCTAACGCGCGGGGCTCGCGAGCGTTACGATTCCTGACATGCTCAGATCAAGCTTATCGAACCCGGAAATCACTCCGAACCCGGAAATCACCCCGAACCCGGAAAGCGCCTCGAACCCGGAAACCACCCACTCGGGAGCCGACCAGTGATCGGACGCAGGACCGTCCTCGCGAGCACCCTGGGCCTCACCGGCGGACTCGCGCTCGGCATCGCCGGGGCCGCCGCCGCGGCCCCGGCCGACTGGTCCCGGGCCGTGGTGGACTCCACCATCGCCCGCAACCCCGACCCGAAGTCCCTCGGCGGCTGGGGCTACACCCGCGGGCTGTTCCTCTACGGCGCCTACCGCGTCTACCAGCGGGTCAAGGAGCCGGCCTACCTCGCGTACATCAAGCGGTGGGTGGACTACTACGTGGACGCGGACGGCCACATCAACCACAGCTTCGACAACCTCGACGCCATGCAGTCCGGCAACCTGCTGCTGATCCTCCACCGGGAGACCGGCGATCCGCGGTACCGCGCCGCCGCCGACCAGATCCGCACCCGCATCACGACCTACCCGCGCACCGCCGACGGCGGCATGTGGCACGCCACCGGCAAGACCAACGAGCTGTGGGCGGACGGGGTCTTCATGGCCCAGCCGTTCCTGCTGCGCCACGGCATCGCGTACGGGGGCGAGGCGTACGCGTACGACGAGGTCACCCGCAACCTGGCCGTGTACTTCCGCCACCTCAAGGCGTCCAACGGGCTCCTCTACCACGCGTATGACGCGGACGGCGACGCCCCCTGGTCGCCGGACCCCGCCACCGGCGCCTCCGCCTTCCACTGGGCCCGCGCCATCGGCTGGACCGCGATGACCCACATCGAGGTGCTGGACCTGCTGCCCGTGGACCACCCCCGGCGGGCCGGGCTGATCGCCAACGTGAAACACCTGGCCAAGGGGTTCGTCCGCTACCAGGACCGGAGCACCGGCCGCTGGTTCCAGGTGGTGGACAAGGGCGGTGAGGCGGGCAACTGGACCGAGACCTCCGCCTCCAGCATGTACACCCTGATGCTCCACGCGGCGCTGGAGCGCGGGTACATCGCCGGCCGCGATTACGTGTCCGCGGCGCGGCGGGGCTATCAGGGCGTCCTGAAGAAGGTGAGCGTCAACGCGGACGGGCTGACCGACATCGCCGACATCAGCGAGGGCACCAACGTCGGCGACCTGGCCTATTACCTCGGCCGCAAGCGCAACACCAACGATCTCCACGGCCTGGGCGCCTTCCTGCTCATGAACGAGCGGCTCGCACACTGACCCGTCGGCGCAGGTGACACCGCTGGGCGAGGCCTCACCGGCCCGGGCGGGGGTGAGCACCCCGCCCGGGTTTGGCGCCGAAGGCCCCGCTTCCGTAAAGTTTCGCCGTTACCCCCCACCCCACCACCCAGGGCACCCCCGCCCTGGCACAGGCGAAGCAGAAAGCGGCAGCGGCGATGACGGTGACTGAAGACGGCCGGGCCGAGGATCAGGGCATCGACCCGGAGCGTCTGGCGACCTGCCTGAGCGTGCTCGAAGAGCTCGACCGGCTGCCGCTCGACCACCCCGACGCCATCGCGGTGCGCCGCGCCACCTCCGGCATCTACCGGATGGTCAAGCAGCGCAGGCGCCAGGAGCGCCGGGCCGCGAAGACGGCCCACGACAAGTCGGTCACCGAGGCCACCGCCACCGGCGCCGCCGACCGCATCGACGACGAGACGCTGGGCCGCGCCCTCGCCAGCTCGGTGACCACCCCGATCGCGGGCATCCTCCAGCGGCCCCGTTCCTGCTACGTCTGCAAGGCCCGCTACGTCGAGGTCGACGCGTTCTACCACCAGCTGTGCCGGGACTGTGCCGCCGAGAACCGGGCCCGCCGCGACGCCCGCACCGACCTCACCGGCCGCCGGGCGCTGCTCACCGGCGGCCGGGCGAAGATCGGCATGTACATCGCGCTGCGGCTGCTCCGCGACGGCGCCCACACCACCATCACCACGCGCTTCCCCAACGACGCCGTCCGCCGCTTCAAGGCCATGCCGGACAGCGGGGAGTGGCTGCACCGGCTGAAGATCGTCGGCATCGACCTGCGGGACCCTGCCCAGGTGATCGCGCTGGCCGACTCGGTGAGCGCCGCGGGCCCGCTGGACATCCTGATCAACAACGCCGCGCAGACCGTACGCCGCTCGCCCGCCGCGTACGCGGAGCTCATAGCGGGCGAGTCGGCCCCGCTGCCCGCCGGAGAGCTGCCCGAGGCCGTGGTCCTGGGCGCCTTCGGCAGCGGCGCCCAGGCGGCCCTGCCGGGGCCCGCGGCGGCGCCCGGCGGCGGGCTGAGCGCGCAGGACCTCACCGCCCTGGCCCTGACCAGCGGCTCCGCCTCGCCCGCGCGGATCGAGGCGGGCACCGCGATCGACGCGGGCGGGCTGGTGCCCGACCTCGACGACACCAACAGCTGGATCCAGCGGGTGGACCAGGTGGACCCCGTGGAGCTGCTGGAGGTGCAGCTGTGCAATGAGACGGCGCCGTTCATCCTGGTCAGCCGGTTGCGCCCGGCGATGGCGGCCTCGCCCGCGCGGCGCAAGTACGTGGTGAACGTGTCCGCCATGGAGGGCAAGTTCAGCCGCGGCTACAAGGGCGCCGGCCACCCGCACACCAACATGGCCAAGGCCGCCCTCAACATGCTGACCCGCACCAGCGCCCGCGAGCTGTTCGAGACCGATTCCATCCTGATGACCAGCGTCGACACCGGATGGATCACCGACGAGCGCCCGCACCCCGACAAGATGCGGCTGGCCGCCGCGGGCTTCCACGCCCCGCTCGACCTGGTCGACGGCGCGGCCCGGGTCTACGACCCGATCGTGCGGGGCGAGCGCGGCGAGGACGTCTTCGGCTGCTTCCTCAAGGACTACGCCCCCACCGACTGGTAGCCGCTCACAGGCGCCTGGAGCCGCTCACAGGCGCCCGGCGCGCGCCGCGCCCGGCACCAGAGGGGTCCGGGCGACGACATGGTCGGCGAGCCAGCCGCCACTGGCGGCGGCGGGGAGCCG
>NZ_BAAASD010000021.1:0-135020 GCF_039532705.1 Streptomyces sparsogenes subsp. cuspidosporus
CAAGGCCGCCGAGCCGGCCGCTCCGGCCGCCGGCCCGGAGTACGTCACGCTGCGCGGCCTGGCCGCCGCCGTCGCGAAGAACATGAACGCCAGCCTCGAGCTGCCGACGGCCACCTCCGTGCGCGCCGTCCCGGTCAAGCTGCTGTTCGACAACCGCATCGTCATCAACAACCACCTCAAGCGCGCCCGCGGCGGCAAGGTGTCCTTCACGCACCTGATCGGCTACGCCATGGTGCAGGCGCTGAAGGCGATGCCCTCGATGAACTACTCGTTCACCGAGAAGGACGGCAAGCCGACCCTGGTCAAGCCCGAGCACGTCAACCTCGGCCTCGCCATCGACCTGGTCAAGCCCAACGGCGACCGCCAGCTCGTCGTCGCGGCGATCAAGAAGGCCGAGACGCTCAACTTCTTCGAGTTCTGGCAGGCGTACGAGGACATCGTCCGCCGCGCCCGCGCGAACAAGCTGACGATGGAGGACTTCACCGGCGTCACGGCCTCGCTGACCAACCCGGGCGGCATCGGCACCGTGCACTCCGTGCCGCGCCTGATGCCCGGGCAGGGCCTGATCATCGGCGTCGGCGCCATGGAGTACCCGGCCGAGTTCCAGGGCACGTCTCAGGACACCCTGAACAAGCTGGGCATCTCCAAGATCATGACGCTGACCAGCACCTATGACCACCGGGTGATCCAGGGCGCCGCCTCCGGCGAGTTCCTGCGGATCATGAGCCAGCTGCTGCTCGGCGAGAACGACTTCTACGACGAGATCTTCAAGGCGCTGCGGATCCCCTACGAGCCGGTCCGCTGGCTGCGCGACATCGACGTCTCGCACGACGACGACGTCACCAAGGCCGCGCGCGTCTTCGACCTGATCCACTCCTACCGGGTCCGCGGCCACGTCATGGCCGACACCGACCCGCTGGAGTACCGCCAGCGCAAGCACCCCGACCTGGACATCGTCGAGCACGGCCTCACCCTGTGGGACCTGGAGCGCGAGTTCGCGGTCGGCGGCTTCGCCGGCAAGACGATGATGAACCTGCGCGACATCCTGGGCGTGCTGCGCGACTCGTACTGCCGCACCACCGGCATCGAGTTCATGCACATCCAGGACCCGAAGCAGCGCAAGTGGATCCAGGACCGCGTGGAGCGTCCGCACTCCAAGCCGGAGCGCGACGAGCAGCTGCGGATCCTGCGCCGGCTCAACGCGGCCGAGGCGTTCGAGACCTTCCTGCAGACGAAGTACGTCGGCCAGAAGCGCTTCTCGCTGGAGGGCGGCGAGTCCGTCATCCCGCTGCTGGACGCGGTGCTGGACGCGGCCGCCGAGTCGCGCCTGGACGAGGTCGTCATCGGCATGGCCCACCGCGGCCGCCTCAACGTCCTGGCGAACATCGTCGGCAAGTCGTACGCGCAGATCTTCCGCGAGTTCGAGGGCAACCTCGACCCGAAGTCGATGCACGGCTCCGGCGACGTGAAGTACCACCTGGGCGCCGAGGGTACCTTCACCGGCCTGGACGGCGAGCAGATCAAGGTCTCGCTGACCGCCAACCCCTCCCACCTGGAGGCGGTGGACCCGGTCCTGGAGGGCGTCGTCCGCGCCAAGCAGGACATCATCGGCAAGGCCGGCACCGACTTCACCGTCCTGCCCGTCGCCCTGCACGGCGACGCCGCCTTCGCGGGCCAGGGCGTGGTCGCCGAGACCCTCAACATGTCGCAGCTGCGCGGCTACCGCACCGGCGGCACCGTGCACATCGTCATCAACAACCAGGTCGGCTTCACCGCCGCCCCGGCCGCGTCCCGCTCCTCCATGTACGCCACCGACGTGGCGCGCATGATCGAGGCGCCGATCTTCCACGTCAACGGCGACGACCCGGAGGCCGTGGTGCGCGTCGCGCGGCTCGCCTTCGAGTTCCGCCAGGCGTTCAACAAGGACGTGGTCATCGACCTCATCTGCTACCGCCGCCGCGGTCACAACGAGACCGACAACCCCGGCTTCACCCAGCCGCTGATGTACGACCTGATCGACAAGAAGCGCTCGGTGCGCAAGCTCTACACCGAGTCGCTCATCGGCCGCGGCGACATCACCCTGGAAGAGGCCGAGCAGGCGCTGCAGGACTTCCAGGGCCAGCTGGAGAAGGTCTTCACCGAGGTCCGCGACGCCACCTCGAACCCGGCCCCGACCGAGCTGGCCGAGCCCCAGCCGGAGTTCCCGGTGGCGGTCTCCACGGCCGTCAACCAGGAGGTCATCAAGCGGGTCGCCGAGTCCCAGGTCAACATCCCCGACCGGATCACCGTCCACCCGCGGCTGCTCCCGCAGCTCCAGCGGCGCGCGGCGATGATCGAGGACGACACGATCGACTGGGGCATGGGCGAGACCCTCGCCATCGGCTCGCTGCTGATGGAGGGCACCCCCGTCCGCCTGGCCGGCCAGGACTCCCGCCGTGGCACCTTCGGCCAGCGCCACGCGGTGCTGGTGGACCGGGAGACCGGCGAGGACTACACCCCGCTGCTCTACCTCTCCGACGAGCAGGCCCGCTACAACGTCTACGACTCGCTGCTCAGCGAGTACGCGGCGATGGGCTTCGAGTACGGCTACTCGCTGGCCCGGCCGGACGCGCTGGTCATGTGGGAGGCGCAGTTCGGTGACTTCGTCAACGGCGCGCAGACGATCGTCGACGAGTTCATCTCCTCGGCCGAGCAGAAGTGGGGCCAGACCTCCGGCGTCACCCTGCTGCTGCCGCACGGCTACGAGGGCCAGGGCCCGGACCACTCCTCGGCCCGCATCGAGCGCTTCCTCCAGCTGTGCGCGCAGAACAACATGACGGTCGCCATGCCGACGCTGCCGTCGAACTACTTCCACCTGCTGCGCTGGCAGGTCCACAACCCGCACCACAAGCCGCTGGTCGTCTTCACCCCGAAGTCGATGCTGCGTCTGAAGGCGGCGGCCTCCAAGACCGAGGAGTTCACCACCGGCTCGTTCCGCCCGGTCATCGGCGACGAGAAGGTCGACCCGGCCGCGGTCCGCAAGGTCGTCTTCTGCTCCGGCAAGGTCTACTACGACCTGGCCGCCGAGCGGGACAAGCGCGGCGTGACGGACACCGCCCTCATCCGGGTGGAGCGGCTCTACCCGCTGCCGGGCGCGGAGCTGCAGGCCGAGATCGCCAAGTACTCCGGCGTCCAGAAGTACGTCTGGGCGCAGGAGGAGCCGGCGAACCAGGGTGCGTGGCCGTTCATCGCGCTGAACCTGATCGACCACCTGGAGCTCTCGGTGGGCGCCGACCTGCCGGCCTCCGAGCGACTCGTCCGGGTCTCCCGGCCGCACTCCTCGTCCCCGGCGGTGGGGTCGAACAAGCGGCACCAGGTGGAGCAGCAGGCGCTGGTCAACGAGGTCTTCGAGATCTGACGCCGGTAGCTGTTCGGCTGTAGCCGTACGGAAGGCCCGGCTCCCGTGTGACGCGGACGCGGGGGCCGGGCCTTCCGGCGTACGGCGCGCTCCCGTGCGGTCGGACGTCGGTCAGACGGGCAGCGGCTCGAAGTTCCACAGCAGGCGTTTCTCCTGCCACGCCGCCGTCACCGTGGGGTGGTTCGGCCCCAACTGGGCTTCGAGCGCGTCGATGGCCGCCTCCCTGATCGTCCGCGCCTCGTCCCTCCCGCCCTTGATCTCCCGTAGATCCATGGCCAGCGCGAACCGCGCCGTCAAGGTCAGCGGATGCCGCCGGCCCAGCGCCTTTTCGGCCCGCAGGGCGGCCTCCCTGCTGAGCGCGCAGGCGTCCGTCCGATCACCCATGACCTGGCAGGCGGCGGAGGTGTTGACCGCGATCCCCAGCGTCCAGGGGTGCTTCTCCCCCACTGCCCTGGTCATGTCCGCCAGGGCCTTCTCCAGCATCGACCGCGCCGCATCGGCCTCGCCCCGCTTCAGCCGCAGGACCCCGTGATTGGCCGAGGCGCCGATCGTGTGCGGGTGGAGAGCGCCCAGGCTCCTCTCGTAGGCGTCCCGGACGCGCTCTCCGAGGTCGGCCGCCGCGTCGAGGTGTCCGGCCTCGCACAGCTCACAGGCGTAGCTGCAGGCGATCATCAGGGACAGCGAAGCGTCCTCGCCCAGCAGCCGCCGCGCGCGATCCAGGGTCCCGGCGAGCAGGGCCGTGCCGGCTTCCGTCTCACCGCAGTTGAGCCGGCACAGCGCCAGGACGTACTCGGCCGTCAGGGTGTGCGGGTAGTCCCTCCCCAGGCCCGCGTGGTGCGACTCGACGGTGCGGACCTGGTGGTCCAGTGCCTCGGCATAACGGCCCACCAGCAGCAGGTCCCATGCGTAGACCGTCTCGGAGGCCAGCGTGTCGAGATGGCCGCTACCCAAGGTCTCCCTCCGCTGCCGCAGGGCCCGCTCGTCCTGCTCCAGCGCCTCCCCGTAACGGCCGAGCGCCCGTAGCGAGGCCGCGAGATCGGCCTCGGCGCGCATGTAGTCCTCGTTGTCCTCGAACGGCAGGCAGGCGCCGAACTGCCGTATGCCGAGCGCGTACGCCTCCTCGTAGCGCCCCAGGCCCCGCAGATCGGCGGAGAGCGCGCTCAGCGCGCCGAGCGAGTCGGGGTCGTGCAGCCGCTCCAGAAGCGCCCGGTCCAGGCGCTCGGCCAGGGCGTAGTCCCCCGTCGCCCGCAGCAGGGCGGTACGGCGCAGGACCAGCTCCCAGTCGGGCGCGTCGGCACCGGCCTGCAGGTCCACCATCTGTCCGACCATGTGCGAGGCCGTCGCGTAATCGCCCTTCAGCGTGAGGTAGGTCAGACAGTTGCGGCGCAGGCGCCCCAGCCGGCCCGTATCGTCGCCGGCCTCCCGGGGCCCCAGCGCGCCCGACGGTTCCAGGTACGGCACGAGTTCGGCGTAGCGCGGCCACGCGGCGGGGTCTTCGGGGTGGCCCGGGTCCGCCGCGACCAGGGCGCGGCGGATGACCCGGGCGTCCTTGTCCCGGCGGTCCTCCGGCCTCGTTCTGCGCACCGCGTCACAGACGAAGCGGTGCAGCCTCAACGTCTCAGCCTCCCTGCGGACCGCGGAGTACTGCACCAGCTTCCCGACGGTGGTCTCCACGTGCGTGGGGTCCTCCAGCAGCGCGGCCAGCGCCGGGGAGACCTCCTCGACCGGGACGGCCCGCAGCAGCGCGAGCGGGACGGGGCCGGGCCCGAAGACCGCGCAGAGCTGGAGCAGATCGGCCGCGAGCTGCGAGTTGTTCCGCAACCGCCGGGTCAGCTCCTCGAAAGCGGAGGGGTAGGGCACCGGATACGCCACCCCGGACTTCACGGGCACCGGCTCGCCCTCGCGCAGCCTGCGGATGTACTCCTCGGCCGGCATCGTCGAGCCGTCCAGCCAGCCCGCCGTCTGGTCGAGCGGCAGCGGCAGGTCCTCCACGGCGGCGGCGAGCGCGTCGGCCTCCTCGCCGCTGAGCCGGGGGGCGCGGGCCCGTACGAACGCCACGCTCTCCCTCCGGCTGAAGGGCGGGACGTCCAGCAGCTCGGCGTAGTGGTCGGCCCAGTCGCGGCTCTGCGAGGTGATCAGCACATGGCCGCGCCCGCCCGGCAGCAGGGCGGCGATGTCCTCCGGGTCGTCGGCTCCGTCGAGGACGAGCAACCAGCGGTCGGACGGCACGCCCCGGCGCAGATTGTCCAGCGCGGCCCCGACCCGGGCCTGCGTGGAATACCCCTGCACATCGTTGCCGAGATGGGCCAGATGCCCGGAAAGCCTCTCCTTCAGCACTCCGCGGTTATCCGCCGCGGCCCACCACACCACGTCGTACTCGGCGGCGAAACGATAGGCGTACTCGGCGGCGAGCTGGGTCTTGCCGATGCCCGGCGGGCCCACCAGTGCGCAGACGGCGGCCTCGGCGGGGGCGTTCCGCAGGTAGTCGTTGATCCGCTCCAGGAGGACATCGCGGCCGGTGAAACGGGGGTTGCGGCGCGGCACCCCGTCCCACAGCTCGGGCGGGTTCCCGGGCAGCCCGGATCGCTGCCGGGGGCCGTCGGCGCCGGTGGGGGCCACGCCGAGCGCGCGCAGCAGCCGGCGCTCGCACTCCTCCTCGTCGGCCCCCAACAGCCCCACGGCCCCCAGCCGGGCGACGACGACTGGCATCGGGTGACCACTGACGACGAAGGCAGCCATCCGCTCCGCGCGTCTGCGTACGCCCGCGCTCCCCAGCGCCGCCTCCCACTCCTCCTCCGTACGAGCCGAGTCGAGGGCGAAGAAGTGCTCGCTCAACAACAGCACATGGAAGGCGTCGTCGCCGAGCAGATCGGCCATCGCTCGGTCGAGGTCCACGGACGGCTCGGCCGCGGGGTCCCAGCGCCGGAGGGTGATCTCCTCGCGCGCGACCCCCGCGGCCTCCAGGCGCCGGGCGACCCAGGCCGCCCAGGGGCGGTTGGGCCCGGCGTACGTCACGGTGACGGGCAGATGGGCGGGCAGCCCGCCGGGCGGGCTCGGGGGCGACGGCGGGTGCAGATACGCCCCGGCGATCAACCTGCCCCCTGGGGAGGGGGCAGGAGCGCCCCGCCCGCCCTCCTCGCCCCGCAACCGCGCCAGCTCCCGCTCCAGCCGCCGGGCCCGCTCCTCCGCGGCGACGGCCTGCTCCTCCGCGAGCCAGAGCCGGTGCGCCACCGGGTCCTCGGCCTCGGCCTGTTCGGCCGCCGCCTCCTCCCCGGCCTGGAGCTGGTGTTCCAGCTCCTCGCAGCGCCGCTCAGCCTCCAGCGCCTGCCGCCGCGCCTGGTCCAGCTCGCTCTGGAGGCGGGCGACTTCCTCCGTCAGCCGGTCGCGCTCACCGCGTAACCGCTCCCGCTCGTCCCGCAGCAGCTCCACCTCGGCGCCGTGTCCGTCGCGCTCGACCGACATCGCCACGGCGAGCTGCCGCTGCTCGACCTCCATCTCCGCGATCCGCTGTTTCCGCGCCTGCAACGCCTCGGTCAGCGCCTCCGCCCGCACCTCGGCCTGCTGGCGCCTGCGGTCGGCGTCGGCGAGCTGGTCACGCAGGTTCTGCAGCTCCCAGGCGGACCTGTTGGTGGCCTGCAACGCCCGCCGTTGCAGGCCGTGCACATGGGCGACGACCTCGGAGGAGGCCGGGCGCCCGGTGGCCTTGGCGGCGTGGGTCAGCAGCGTGTCCACGAACTCGGCGGGGGCGACCACGGTCCCGTTGAGATAGCGCGAGACGGCGCCCGGGTTGCGGTGCACCCGCAGCGCGAACACCCGCAGGGACACCCCGACCGCCCCGAACAGCCCCCGCAGCCCGGCCGCCAGCTCGGCGCACGCCGGGGCCACGTGGTCGGGTATCGGCTTGAGGTCTCCGACCCGCCCGCCGTCGCCGGTCCGCGGCACCAGCTCCCCGCTCAGTTCCTCGTCGTCGTCCACGCGCGCCCCTCCCCCGTTGCGGCGACCGGCAACGCGTGACACCTGCCGCAACACCCGGCGCCCCGCGCAGGGTGAACGTACCCGGCAAACCGACCGGCCGCACCGAAAGGACCCGCCACCGTGCCTCCCGCGAACCGCCCCACCCCCCGCCCGCTCCTCGCCCTCGCCGCCGCCGCGGTCTCCGGCGCCGTACGCGCTCTGGTGGGCTGGCTGCTGGACCGTACGGGGGGCTGAGCGGGCTGAGCGCGCGCGGTCACGTCAGGCGGCTCGCTGTCTCCTGCCCTTGCGGATCAGCAGCACGCCACCGGCCACCAGCAGGAGGCCGCCGCCGGCCGCGCCGAGGCCGGTCGCGAGCATCCCCGTCTCCATCGCCGGATGGGAGGTCCTGCTGGTCCCGGTCGGTGAGGCGAAGTGCTTGACGGCCCCCTTGTACGGTTTCGGCGCGGTGTCGACCTTCGGCGGGTGTGCCGCCGCGCGCACCGCGGCCGCCGCGTCGATCTGGCCGGCGCCGACGAACGCGTTGTGCCCGCCCGCCGGGTGGTCGGCCGTGCGCATCAGGATCGCGCGGGTCTGGGCGGGGGTGAGGTCCGGGTTCTTCGCCAGCATCAGCGCGGTGACACCGGCGGCCAGCGCGGTGGCCGGGGAGGTGCCGTCGACCGGGCGGTAGCCGCCGTCCTTGTCGGCACTGGTGATGTTCACACCGGGCGCGGCGATGGTGTTGTGGGTGCGCACCGTGGAGAAGTCGGCGCGCTGTCCGCCGGGCTTGGTCGCGGCGACGGAGATCACTTCCGCGTATCCGGCGGGGAAGTTGCCGTCGTTGAGCTCATCGCCGCTGTTGCCCGCGGCGGCGAGCACCGTGACGCCCTGTTGGACGGCGCGCGCTATGGCCGCCACTTCGGTGCCGTCCAGGTCGCCGAAGAGGCCTCCACCGAGGGACATCGAGATGACGTCGGCGTGGTTCTCCACTGCGAAGTCGATGCCCTTGGCGAGCGGACTGACGCCGTCCTTGGTGCGCTCGAACTTCTCTTCATGGCTGTCGTTGATCACCCGAGCGGTGATGATCTTGGCCTTGGGCGCGACCTTGAGGACGTCGGAGACCATGGCGGTGCCGTGCTCGCCGTAGCCGGCGTCGCCGGGCTTCAGGCCGTCGGAGTCGTAGAAGTCGGGGCCGACCTTGGCCACCCGGCCCTTGAGCGCCGGGTGGTCGGGGTTGATGCCGCTGTCCAGCACCGCCACGGTCACCCCCTCGCCCTGGGTGACCTCGTGGGCCGCGGGCAGGCCGAGCGCGGCCGACTCCCAGCCGGCCGGGGCGTTCTCGGCGGCCGCGGCGGGGGCCGCGCCCCAGGAGAGAGCCGCGCCCATCAGGACCGTCAGGGCGGCACCACCGACCGCGGTGTTGCGTATGGACCGGGTGATCACCGCGGGTCTCCCGTCTGCAGGCGGTCGATGTGGGCACGGAAGAGATCGACGAGGTCCTCGGCGTTGGCGTGCCAGGACTCCAGGTCGGTGTCGTTGCCGCCGTAGTCGCCCCACTCGCCGGGCAGCACCCCCGCGACGTGGCCGTCCACGGAACCGATACTGGCGCCCAGGACGTACGGCAGGTTCTCGCCGTACGCAGCGCTGACGTAGGCGCCGTTGCGGTCCTTCCACTGGGCGGCCAGGGTGCCGGGCACCGCGTACGGAGCGACCGCTCCCTCGGTGTCGCGCTTGTCCTCGTAGGCCGCGACCACCTTCTCCTTCGGCCCGCCCCCGTCCGGGCCCCCGGGCAGCACCACGAGCGCGACCGTCGCCACCATGTTGCCGGTGGTGTCGACGTACGTGGCGCGCAGCACCGCCTTGCAGCCGTTGTCCTCGGCGGCCTTCAGCGTGTGGCGGGTGAGGCCCTTGCCGCAGTCGGTCTGCGGGGAGATCCCCACGCGGTTCCACAGGACTTGCTTACGGTCGTAGAGACCGCCGTTGTAGCCGCCACGGCCGCCCAGCGTGGCCGGGAACACCTTGTCCACCGGCTCGTCGCGCCACATCACCTGGCCGTACTCGTAGTTCGGCACGACCTGTTGGGCATTGCTGTACGCGTGCGCGGTGAGCGCGCCACCGCCGATCGCCAGCAGCGCCCCGACGACGGCGAGCAGCGAGCCCAGCGCCTTCCGGCCGCCGCCACCTCCCCCGGAAGCCCCGGCCGGCGGGGCCTGGGGCGGCCAGGGCGCCGGTACGGGTGGCGGGACGGCCGCACCGGGCGGTGGGGTGGCCGGCATCGGCGGTTGCGGAGGGTACGGATTCGGGCTGCTCGGATTGCCGGGTGGCGGCGGGTAGGACATCTGGTCTCCCACTCCCCCCAAAAGGACTTTCTGGTGCCAACGGCCGCCCCCCTGGCTGCGGAAACGCCCAGCTCGCCGGCCCGGCCGCGTCGTTCCCGGCGAGGATACGGCAGGCGGTGGCGACCGGGTCCGCTGCCCCTGGCCCGCCCCCTCGCCCCGGTCCGCGCCGACGCTCCGTCACCATGAGCGGCGGACCGGACGAAGTCACCGGAAGGTAGCCTCACCAGGACATCCGGCAAGGGGGAACACCGCGTGAACACCATCCACTTCGAACTCGTCCACCAGGGCTCGACCCCCGGCCGTCTCCTGAAGAGGCCCCGCCACACCTGGGCCGGGACGGTGCCCGGCTTCGGGCCGGTCGAGCTGACGTGTCCGGCGGAGGAGGACCTCGCCCGGGACACTCTCGTCTCCTGGGTGTCGGGGCAGGGCATTCCCCCCATGTCCTTCTCCGGCATCGACTTCCGCGACCGCCCCCGCCTGGCCTGGATGACGCTGACCGCCGACGGCTGGACCGCGGATCTGAAGCGCCGCCACCTGGCGGTGACGGCGCACCGCCGTGCGCTGCGGATCGCCGTCGCCGGACGCTCCTACCGCTACCGGGTGCTCGGCGACAAACTCCGCCACGAACTGTGGCGCGAGGGGGCCGTCGTCACGATGTCCCGCTCGACGTGGCGGCACCCGCGCACCGTCACGGGTGCCGCGCAGGGCGGCTTCGACGGGCTGGACATCGGGCTGGCGATCCTGATGGAGGGGGTCTACACCCGCAACCTCTCGTTCGGCGGCGCGCTGTACTCCTGGCCGGGCCGCTTCCTGAGCCGCCTGGACGACATCCCTGATCTCTTCTGAGCCTTCCTCCCTTCTGGCCCTCTCGGCCCGGGCCCCGCGTGGGGTTACCCGCCCAGCACCGCCCGCACCTCGTCGACCAGCCCGCCCGCCAGGGCCACCCGGGCCACCAGTTCGGGCGGGCCACCGCCGAGCGCCCCCAGCAGCGCCCCGGCCCGGTCGCCGAACCCGGGGGGCGTGTCCGGCATCGTGGCCACCGCCGCCAGCGCGCCCTTCTCGTTGAGGCACCAGCGGCGGTGGTGGGCGAAGAGGGCCTGGACGAGGACGCCGACGGCCCGGGAGAGGCTCAGCGAGACGTGCAGGACATCGCCGCGCCGGGCCGACTTGGCGGCGTTCGAGACCAGGAAACCCGCCTCCCACGCCGCCCCGGTCAGCGCTTCCCGCAGCGGCTCGGGATACGTCCCGGCCTCGGCGCGCAGCGTGCCCAACTCCCCCGAGGGGTCGGCCAGCACCCGCCCCAGGGCCACCTCGCCCGCGTAGCAGGGCGACCAGAACCCCAGCGGGTGCCCGGCCTGCACGCCCACCTCGTACCGTCCGGCGCGGCAGTCCTGCCACACCGCGCGCACCCGGTCCGCGTCCCGCAGGATCCAGTCCACCGCCTGCCCGCGCACGTCCAGCCACGCCCCGCCGTTCACCCACGGCCCCCATTCCCCCGGGCCCGCGACCTCCACCGGCCCGCCGGCCACCTCGGCGGCCAGCGCCCGCAGTGCCGCCACGTCGAGCGGGCCCCGGTAGTACACGCCGAGGTCCCAGTCGGAGTCCGGCGCGTGTTCGTCCCGCGCCCGGCTGCCGCCGAGCATCACCCCGACCACGCCGTCCACCTCCACCAGGCGGGCGGCCATCTCCTGGATCTCGTTCATCGGCCCATCATCGCGGTCGTAGCATGGCAGCCGTGACCCGAACCGCGAATCTCGCGCTGATCAGCGGCAGTACGCGCCATGGCTCCACCAACACGGCGGTGGTGCTGTCGCTGGTCGAGCTCCTGGGCGACACGACGCGCCCCGTGTCCTATCTGGACCTGGCGAAGCTGCCGCACTTCAACCCGGACGACGATGTCGAGCCGCTGCCCGCGGAAGTCGTCAGGCTGCGGGGCATCATCGCGGAGGCCGACGCGGTGCTGTTCTGCACCCCGGAGTACGCGGGGGACCTGCCCGGCTCGTTCAAGAACCTGCTGGACTGGACCGTCGGCGGGATGGAGATCGTCGACAAGCCCGTGGGCTGGATCAACGCGTCGTCGTCCCCGACCGGAGCCGAGGGGGCCCACCGGGCCCTGCGCACGGTCCTCGGGTACACCGGCGCGGAGATCGTCGAGGCGGCCTGTGTCCGGGTGCCGGTGCCGCGGGCCGCCGTGGACCCGGAGTCGGGGCGGATCACCGACCCGGCCGTGCGCGAGGGCATCGGCGAGGCCGCCCGGACGCTGATCGACGCCGGGCTGAAACGCCGGGACTCAGTCCGCGACGGCGAGGACGGCGGCGAGGGCCAGTAGGCCGAGCCCGGCGAGCATGCAGTCGACCGCGATCCGGATGAGACGGAACTTCCGCACGGCGAGTTCGGCCATGAACCTCACGTGTTCCACCTGGTAGCCGGAGGCCAGCCGCTCGCGCAACCGGTCGTGGCTCATCCGGCTCCAGCTCGTCCAGCCGTCGCCGCTGAGGTTCGGGCGCACCGCGAGCAGCAGGAGGACGGTCGCGGCCAGCAGCGCGGCGGCGCCGAGGGAGCCGGCCACGGCGGTCGGCACGCCCGGGTGGAGGCCCGGGGCGGTGGAGCCCAGCGCCACCAGCGCGGCCCCGGCCAGGGCCAGTAACAGGCTCGCCTTGGACTCGGAGCGGGCGAGGTCGGCCTGGAGAGACGCCACGGTCGCGCTGATGCTTTCCCGCGCGGCGTCCGGTCGCGGGTCGGGGGCGGTGGTGGCCATGGGGTGCGTCCTCCCGTGCGCTTCAGCAGGCCCTTCGCGGCCTGTCGGGAGTTAGGACGCCCCGTCCCGCCGCTCCGTTTCGGGCTCGGACCCGGGCTCTTCGGGCTCGGACTCTCCGGGCTCGGACCCGGACTCCGGCTCGGGGCCGGGCACCTCGGCCACCACGACGTAGAGCGTCACCGCCGCGAGGAACGGCCCGGTGGCGAGGTGGTCGAGGAACCGCCGCGCCGCCTCCTCGCTGAAGTATCCGGCCGCGGCCGCGCGTTCCGCGTTGCGCTGGAAGCCGAGGATCCGGTCGGCCGCGCGGACGTCCCGGAAGACGGAGGTGACCGGGACGACGGAGGGGACGGTGAATCCGGCCCCGGCCGCGAGCCGGGGCAGTTGGCGGCCGATGACGCCGTTGCGGACGATCCGGTCGGCGATGTGGCGGGTGTAGGCGCGGGACAGCTCGGGCTCGGGGTGGTCGATGGCGAGCGAGTCCCAGTCGGGCTCGCCCATGACCAGCCGTCCGCCGGGGCGCAGCACGCGCCGCGCCTCGGCGAGGACCCGGGCGGGGTCCGCCACGTGCTGCAGGACGCGGTCGGTGCGGGCGCGGTCGACGCTCGCGTCCGCGAGGGGGAGGGCGTGGGCGTCCGCGAGCCGTACGTCCACCGCGGGGAGGTCCGCCGTACGCTCGCGGGCCCGGTCCACCGCCTCGGGGTCGGTGTCGACGCCGATCACCGTGCCGGAGGGGGTGACCGCCTCGGCGAGGGCGGCCAGGTCGGTGCCGGGGCCGCAGCCCAGGTCGAGGGCGGTGTGGTCGGGGCGGGCCGCCAGCGCGTCCCGCATGACCTGCTTGTACGAGCGGGCGGCGGCGGTCCCGGCGAGCCGGTCCAGATAGCCGATCCGGTCGGGCACGGCGGCCTCGAACATCCGCTCCGTGACCTCGGCCAGGGACCGCAGCTCCCGCTCCAGCGCCGCGCGCCCCTTGGCCGTGAGGCGCACCGGGCGCTGGCGGCCCTCCCCGGGCAGGGGCTCGACCAGTTCCTTGGCCTCCAGGCGCGCCAGGGCGCCGTAGAGGCTGCCGGGGCCGAGGCGTTCGCCCGACAGCTTCTCGACGGCCGCGTTGATGGCGTAGCCGTGGAGGGGGCCGTCGGCCAGGGCGCTGAGCACCAGCATCTGGGCGTCGTGGGTGCGCATGGGGCCGTCCTCGTCTCCGGGGGAACAGGCAGGGCTTCGCCCTCCATGCTACGCGGCGCGTAGTACGCGAGGCGTAGTATTCGCGGAACAGGCCGCGGGCCGCTCTATCCTGGGCCCGTACGCACCCGTACGCACCCGTCCGGCCACCGACCCGACGCGACCCGACCCGAACCGAACCGACCCGGAGCACCCCCTTGTACTTCACCGACCGCGGCATCGAGGAGCTGGAGAAGCGGCGCGGCGAGGAGGAGATCACCTTTGAGTGGCTCGCCGAGCAGCTGCGCACCTTCGTGGACCTGAACCCGGACTTCGAGGTCCCGGTGGAACGGCTCGCGACCTGGCTGGCCCGGCTCGACGACGAGGACGAGGACGAGTAGCCGGGCAGCCGGGCAGTGATCCGGAACGCGTAACCGCCGTCGACGCCGACCGGCGCGCCCTCGCCCCACTCGGCGGGGACGCGCCGGGCCCGCGGCTCAGCCTTTCAGGTAAATGTCGAGCGCCTCACGCCGCCCTCTGTCGTATTCCTCCTGGCCGGAGCCGACAAGATGCCTGGACAGCCCGGTTTCCAGGCCGTATCCGTTCTCCTTGGCCCACCCCGCGACCATATGGTTCACGTTGTGCTGGCCGACGATGAACTGGCCCTCGGTGATTTTGGCGGCCTCGGCGTTCGCCGCGGCGATCTCGTCCTCCTTCCAGCCGTAGAAGCCCCCGTAAAGAATTCGGTAGACGACGTCCGCGGAAAATCCGTAAACAGAGGACTTTCCGGCCAGGGACGCAGCGGCGCTGACACCGGCCTGCATGCCTCCGGTGGCGACGAATTCCCCCGTCTGGAAGTGGTTGGCCCAGGAAACCCTGTCGTCCTTCTTGTCACTCACGATGTCCGCGCCGACACCGTCGTAGACACCGAAGACATGCGATGCTTCCTCGATGACCGCAGCACGGTCGTCAGGCTTCTGGAAGTCCGTCGTGGAAAGCGTCCCCGCGGCGTAGAACTTCTCGGCGTCGTACACCTGGCGAAATGCGTCGCCGTCCTCCGCCACACCGCGCAGGAGGCGGGCCAGGCTGTCCTTCCCGACGGCCATATGGGCGCCCTTGGGGTCACCCGTGTCGTTCCACACGCCGTCCCTGTCCATGTACACACCCCGGCCTTTCAATGTCTCATGGACATCGGGCGTGTAGTCGACGAGCATATGGGCCAGAGGCTTCCGCAGCTGGTCGGGGATATGGGATCCGTTCCGGCCGTCGTCGAGGACCTTGATGGTTTCGCGCATCACCCGCGCCTCGGCATCGGTGTGGTAGCCGAGAACGTGGTCGGTGCCCGGCGCATTACCCGTGGCGGCCACCTCCAGCGCCCGGCCGAACCCGCTGCGCACGTCCGCGTCGGGAGCGTCGTTGCCCGGGATCTCGACCTTACCGGTTGAGTTCACGGTGTTCCTGACGTCCCAGTCGCGTTCCCGCAGCAGGTACTTCAGCCGGTCGTTGCCGCCGTCCGACGTCGGGTCGAGATACGAGGTGGCGATCTTGGGATCACGGCTCATGATGTCGAGGGCGCCGTCGACGGGGTCGTTGGCGAACCAGCCGTCGTTCTTGCCGCTGAACTCTCCGTAGAGGTCCCAGATGTTCTTGTCCTTCCGCTCCGCCGCGATCATGTCGTCGGTCACATCGGAGAGGAACTGCCTGGAATAACCCCCGCCCTGCTTCATGAGGGTGACCAGGCTCTGGTAGCCACGGGCCCCCTGACCGTGCCCGTAGCCCACGCTGATCTTGTCGTCCACCACGTCCAGGTCGTACTTCTCGACGCCGGCCTTCTTGAGGCCGTCCCGCCACTTCTTGTAGAAGGGGTCGGAGGGAGACTGGGTGGCGGTGGCCAGAGTGGTGGCCAAGCCCTTCTCGAGGTCGCGGAAGCTGTCCTTGTCGTCGCCCTTGGCGAGATCGAAGTACTTGTTGGCCAGCTCGATGGTGCCCTTGGGGCCCATGCCCGCCAGGAAGGTCTGGCTGAACGTCTTGTCGTGCTGGTTGTCCCGGAACAGCCGCTGGTACTCGGCCATCTCCTTGGCGCTGAGCTTCTCGCCGGAGTTGAGCTTGGTCGAGAGGTCCTTGGCCTCCTCGGCCTCGACCTTCTCGATATCGCCTTCGGCCTTCCCGTTGAACCCGTTGACGACACCATCGAAGATGTCAGGATCCTGTGCCGCGGCCTTGAGCGCGAGCTTCACGCCCTGGTCGGCGTCATCGACCGCCTTCACCGCGGCAGCGATGTGTTCCGTCCATGAACGCTCGGTGGCGTGCAGGTCCGGGTCGTGCTTGAGGGAGAAGGCCTCCTCCTCGCTGACCTTGGAGAAGTCGTAACTCGCCCTGCCCTCCTCCGAGACCTTCATCCCGGCCTTCACCGCGTCCGAGACCGCGGACTTCACCTTCCCGCGCAGCTCCACGAACTGCGTATGCGCGTCCCGCAGTAGCGAGGCGATCGCACGCGCCTCCTTCGGCGCGGCGCCGAACTGCTCTCCGGTCTTCTGCATGTCGGGGCGCGCCACCAAGAGCGCCTGACCGTTCCAGGACCCGTCGAGCCCGACCGACTTGACCTGGCTGTCGTAGGTCTTCCGCACCGCCTCGAACTTCTTGGCCGCCTCGTCCCACTGCTTGGCGGCGGTCTCGAGGACGGACAGATCGATCGTCATGACCTGGTGGTACGTGAGCACGATTCCCCCTTCGGCGATATGTCGAGACGCGAGCCCGGAGCGATATGTCTTAGGGATAGGGAATGAACGGGACGAGCAGGCATGAATTCCCCCGTGGCACAGTTACCAAGTGGCAGATCACATAAAGCGATTGCCGGTGAAGCTAGCACGCCCACGATGGGCGGCCGCAGTTAGGTAAGGGGCGGCCAGGGGGCTCGGGTCGCGACTGTCTCGGCGACCTCTTCCACGGTGCGCCCGTCGGTGTCGACGCGGATGCCCAGGGCCGCCCGCTCCAAGGCGGCGTCGTCGGCCACCGCCGCGTCGGCCGCTTGGAGCAGCCGCTCGGCGGGCCGCCCCCGCAACAGGTCGCCCGGCTGCGGCCAGCTGCCGCCCCGCCCACGGCCGAGGATCCGCCGCGTCAACTCCTCACGCCCGGCGTGCAGTCGGCAGAGGGTCACGGTGGCCGGGGTGAGCGCGTCGGTGTACGCCTGGAGTACGGACTCGTCCTCGACATGGCCGACCACGGTGAGGCACCGGGCCCCCACCGCGCGGTACGCCCGCCACAGGGCGGCCAGGTTGCGGGACTTCACCCGGTGGTTGCGGGGGTCGTCGGCCGGGGTGGGGCCGCAGAAGCCGATCTGGTCGAGGTCGAGGTACGCCGCCGTACGGCCGTCGCCCAGGGCCTTCCGGAAGACCTGGAAGCCGACCGTCGACTTCCCCACGCCGGTCGCCCCGCACAGCCACAGGACCGAGCCGTCGGCGGCGCTCGCCGAGCCCGCGTCCGGCGTCGGCACCGGCGCCGGCGCCGGGGAGGTCAGCGGAGACGGGTCCGGGGAGAGGTCCGGAGACGGGCCCGGGGAGAGGTCCGGAGACGGGGCCGGGGAGAGGCCCGGGAACGAGGCCGGGGAGAGGCCCGGGAACGAGGCCCGGGAGGGCTCTTCGGTGGTCGGGAGGGCGGGCCACCCGCCGGTCTGCTCCCGCACCCGCTCCACCACCTCGGCCACCGAAAGGCCGCTGGTGTCCACGCACCCGTCCGCGAGATCGCCCGCGTCCATGGCCTCGGCGTTCCGCAGCGCGTCCGCCAGGGCCACCGTCGATCCCGCGCGCCCGAGGAACCGCCGTGTCAGCTCGTCGTGTCCGGCGCGCAGTCGGCACACGGTCAGCGCGGCGTCCGGGATCAGGCCGGCGTGGACGCCGTGCGCGGGGTCCACGACACCGGACACCACGACGCACCGCGCGCCCGCCGCCCGGAAGCCGGCCAGTACGGCGCCGACGTTCCGCGCCTGCAGCAGGTGCCGGCCCGGGTCCGCCGCCGGTTCGGGGTAGCAGATGCCCAACTGGTCGACGTCCACGTAACCGGCCTCGACCCCGGCCCGCCTGAGCCGGGCGAACAGCTCCCAGCCGACCTCGGTCTTCCCCACGCCCGGCGGCCCGCACAGCCACAGCAGGGGGATCGGCTCCCCGCCGGGCCCCCGGCCACCCGGCCCGGGGCCGCCCGATCCGGCACCGCCCGGCCCGGGGCCGCCCGGCCCGGGGCCGCCCGGCCCGGGGCCGCCCGGCCCTCCGCCACGCGGCCTGGCGCCCTGGTGCCTCACGCCACCACCGGCCCCCGCCCCGGCGCGCCCGCCTCGTAGTCCAGCCGGGGGTCGGAGGCCAGCACGGCCTGCTGCAGGCGCTGCAGCTTGGCGGACGGTTCGAGCCCCAGCTCCTCCGTCATGGCGAGCCGCAGCCGCTGGTAGACCGCGAGCGCGCGGGTGCGCTGGCCGGAGCGGTGGAGGGCGAGCATGTACTGGCCGTGCATGCCCTCGTGGAAGCGGTGCTCGACGACGAGGGAGGCCAGGTCGCTCAGCGCCTCCTGGTGGCCGCCGAGCCGCAGCCGGGTCTCGATGCTGCGCTCGGTGACCGTCAGGCGGGACTGTTCGAGGCGCGCGACCTCGGCCTGAAGGGGACGCCCGTGCGGCGTGACGTCGACCAGGGCCGGCCCCTGCCAGATCGACAGCGCCCGCCGGAACGCCGCCTCCGCGGCCCGCTCGTCGCCGACCTCCAGGGCGTGTTCCCCGGCGGCGACGAGGTCGCGGTAGCGGTGCACGTCGAGCTGGCCGTAGCGCAGCACCAGTGCGTAGCCGCCGGGCCTGGTCTGGAGGACGTCCCGGGCGACCGCGGCCGGGGGGACGCCGAGCGCCTGGGCGAGCAGCTTGCGCAGGTGCAGGACGTAGGTCTGGAGCGTGGTCAGCCCGGTCCGCGGCGGCCCCTCCCCCCACAGCTCGGCCATCAGGGACTGTACGGGCACCATCCGGCCGTCGTGGAGCAGCAGCAGGGACAGGACCTTGCGCGGCTTCATCGCGCTGGGCACCGCCGACTGGTCGCCCTGGCGCAGGGTCAGCGGTCCGAGGACGCTCACGTCCATGGGTGGTGCACCTCCTCACACTTCACCTGCGGTACGCGCGTACGAACAGGTCGGCGGCCTTCTCGCAGATGGCCGCGGCTTCGTGCCCGGGGAGCGGGCGGGTGCCGTACATCGACTGGTGCAGGCCCTGCTGGACGAGCAGGGCGACGAACTGGCGGGCCACGGTGGCCGGGTCGTCGACGTCCAGCTCGCCGCGCTCGGTGTGGCGGGTGAGCAGGGCGACGAGGTGGGACACGAGCTGCTGGGGTTCGCCGTCCGCGCAGGCGGGGCGCAGCGAGGGGTGGCGGGCCACCTCGGAGATGACCAGCCGGCGCAGGGCGGAGGCGCGCTCGTCGAGCAGCACCCGGAGCACCCGGTGGCCGAAGGCGACGAGGGCGGCCCGGACATCCCCCGCTCCCCCGGCCCCGCCTTCGGGGCCGGAGCCGTGACCGGGGTCGGAGCCAGGGTCGAGATCGGGGTCGGCGTCGGCGTCGGGGTCGAGATCGGGTTCGAGGTCGGGGGTGAAGTCGGCGGCGACCCGATCCCGTTCGCCCTCGACGGCCGCGAGGAACAGCCGCTGCTTGTCGCCGAAGTGGTTGTAGACGGTCTGTTTGGACACGCGGGCCTCGTCGGCTATGACGTCCACGCTCGCCCGGGTGTATCCCTCGCGCAGGAAGACGGCGACGGCCGCCTCCAATATGGCCTGGCGCTTGGCGGGCTGAGGGCCCGCCGGCCGGCCCACCGCGCCGCGCCGCGGCACGCTGTCCGTCCGCAAGGCTGCGACCTCCTGACTGCGATGCGCTCTTGCCCCCAATGGACTTGCGAGTCTAGCCTTCCTTCACCGCACTGGACTAGTCGGTCCAGTCCAATTAATTAAGGCCCCCAAGGCCCACCCCCGAGGAGAGAGCTCCATGAGCGCACCGGAGAACAGCGACGTCCTGCGCCACCTCACCCTGGCGCCGGAGGCGCAGAACCAGCTGTTCCTGGAGGCCCGTACGGCCAACACGTTCACCGACGAGCCGGTCACGGACGAGCAGGTCCGCGCCATCTACGAACTGGTCAAGTACGCGCCCACCTCGATGAACCAGCAGCCGCTGCGCGTGGTCCTGGTGCGCTCGGAGGAGGCCCGCGCCCGGCTGGTGTCGCACATGACGGGGCGCAACCAGGAGAAGACGGCGAAGGCGCCGCTGGTGGCGGTCCTCGCGGCGGACCTGGACTTCCACGAGGAGCTGCCCCGGCTGGTCCCGTTCATGGAGAACCCGCAGGACATCTTCGCCGACCCGGGCGTCCGCGAGGGGTCCGCGCGGTTCAACACGGCGCTGCAGGTGGGCTACTTCATCCTGGGCGTGCGGGCGGCGGGGCTGGCCGCCGGGCCGATGATCGGCTTCGACCACGAGGCGGTGTCGAAGGAGTTCTTCAAGGACGGCCGGCACCAGGCGCTGTGCGTCGTCAACATCGGCAAGCCGGGCCCCGACGCCTGGATGGGCCGGCTGCCGCGCCTGGAGTACGACGAGGTCGTCACCACGGTCTGACCCGGCCCGGCACCCCATGCGGAGCGCCTGTGCCCCGACGGCGGGGCACAGGCGCTCCTCGTGGCCGCGGCTCAGCTCTCGATCAGTTCATGGAACGCGACGGTGTCGAAGATGTCCTCCATCCTCGTCGCCTTGCCGTCCCGCATCGTCCAGGAGTGGACGAAGTCCAGGGTCGCGGTGGTGCCGGTGCGGGAGGTCACCTCGCGGGTGCCGAAGACCACGACCCGGTCGCCCTGCTCGATGAACTCCCGGGGGTTGAGCCTCATCCCGCCGAGCACGCTCGGGACGTGCGCGAGGAACTCCTTGATCCCCGCGTGGCCCAGCTTGGTGCCGCCGAGGCCGTACTTGGCCATCCCGTCCGGGTGCACCCACTCCACGTCGGGGTGCATCCCGGAGAGGATCCCTTCGACGTCCCGGTCGCGGAAGCCCGCGTAGCACGCCCGGATGGCCTCGATGTTCTGTGACGCCACGGTTGTCGTATCTCCTCGCATCAGGCGGCGGATCAGGCAGGGGGGCAAGCAGGGGGTCAGGCGACGGGCGCGGCGGGCCCGGCCGGGCGCGGCTTGACGTGCTCGGGGTACAGCGCCTCGAGGGTCTGCCGCACCCCCTCGCGCCATGGCACCCGGCAGGGGCCGGTGATCTCCAGCCGCCGCGCGGGGTCGAACTGGTAGGTCTCCCGGGTGACCTCGCTGGGCACCAGCTTGGCCTCGACACCGCTGAGCTCCTCCAGGTGGCGCACGCAGTCGGTCATGCCGACCGGCTCGTCGCCGCCCCAGTTGACCAGCGTGGCGGGCACCGACGCGGCCGCCCACAGCTTGGGCACCTGGTCGACCAGGTCGTCGGTGTGCAGCAGGGAGCACCAGTTCTGGCCCTCCAGCGGCACCGGTATCGGCTCACCGGCCAGCATCCGCTTGAAGTAGAGCATCGGCACCCCGCCGTAGCCGCCGGGCCCGTACGCGATGTTGAGCCTGGCGATGGTGGTCGGCAGGTTCAGCACGCTCGCGAAGGCCCGTACGGTGCCCTCGGCGGCGATCTTGCCCACGGGGTAGGGCGGCAGCCAGTCGGCGACCCCGTCGACCGGGTCGTCCTCGGCGTACGCGTGGTCCAGGGTCTGCCGCTTGTAGAGCGCGCCCGTGGAGACGTACAGGAACGCCTCCGCGCCGCGGCAGTGGCTCATCAGCCGGCCGGAGGCGACGGAGTTGACCTCGATCGCGGCGTTGAAGTCACCGTCCTCGCCGCGCCGCACCGCCGAGTGGATGACGTGGGTGAAGTCGTCGGGGAGCCCCTCGTACGCGGCCCCGCCGAGGTCGTTCATGTCCCAGCGGTACGTCCTGATCCCGCGGGCGGTCAGCTCCTCCTCGACGCCCGGGGTGCCGAACCGGCCCAGGCACCACACCTCGTTGTGCTCGGCCAGGGCCTCGGCGACCGGGCGGCCGACCTGTCCGCTGCCGCCGGTGACCAGGATCTTCTTGCCTTCCACCCTGCTCTTCTCCTCTTGCTCGCCTTGCACGCCTTGCTCGCCTTGCTCGCCTTGCACACACGCTTACTTGCCGTCGCCCAGCGCGCGGTCGAGTTCCCGGCGCAGGATGGCCTGGAAGGCCGCGACGTGCTGGGGCCCCATCAGGGTGTAGTGCTCGCCCGGCACGTCGATGTAGCGGTTGGCCTCGGTGGTGTGCTCGTCCCACCTGCGCAGCTCGTTGTTCAGCCAGTCCTCCTTGGTGCCGCGCAGGGGGATGGCGTAGAAGACGGTCATCGAGCGGGTGGTGCCGGTGGGCGTGTAGGTGCGGCCGAGGTCGGTGAGCCCGCCCGCCAGCTCGGCCCAGGCGGTGAACTTGGCCAGGTCCAGGTCCAGTTCGGCCAGCCGGTCGGGCGGGGCGATCTCCAGGAAGTGCGCCAGCTGCTCCTCCTTGGGCAGCCCGCGCAGTTGCCCGGGGAGGTCGAGGGACTGCTTCTTGTTGATCAGGTCGAGGAAGAAGGCCAGGTTGGCCGCGGTCTCGACGAAGTCCAGCTCGTCCATGCGGTACTTGATGTGCGGGGGCAGGTTGAAGCTCCCGACGAAGTCGACGCGCTCGCCCTGAGCCTCCAGCGCCTTGGCGATCTCGAAGGCCACCGCGCCGCCGTACGAATAGCCGGCGACCGCGTAGGGGCCGTGCGGCTGGGTGGCGCGGATGGCCTCGACGTAGGTGCCGACCATCTCCTCGAAGCTCTCGAACGGCTTCTCACCCTCGTTGAACCCCCGGGCGCGCAGGGCGTAGAAGGGCCGGTCGCCGACGAAGTACTTGGCGAGGTTGACGAAGACCAGGACCTCGCCGACGCCCGGGTGGACACAGAACAGCGGCGTCTTGTCGCCGCTGGGCTGCAGCGGGACGACCGGGTCGTACGCCCGGGCGGCGGGCGTGCCGCCCTCGTCGAGCCGGGCGGCGAGCTGCCGCACCGAGGGGGCGGTGAGCACGGTGATGATCGGCAGGTCCGCGACGCCCAGGCGGCGTGCCACCTGGCGTCGCAGCCGCAGGATGTCCAGCGAGGTCCCGCCCAGGTCGAAGAAGCTCGCGGTGACGCTGACCTCGTCCGGGGCCAGCTCGAACATCTCGGCGTAGATCTCGGCGAGCACCCGCTCCCGCTCGCCCTCCGGCGCCGTGTACCCGCCGAGCCTGCGGGTGGTCAGCTCGGCGACGCGCGCGGTGACCTCGTCGAAGCCGCCGGACTCCAGGCGCGTCCGCATCCGCTGGCGCAGCGTCTTGCCCAGGCTGGTCTTGGGGAACGCCTCCTTGGGCAGCGGCAGGATGAGGGAGGGCCGGAACCCCCAGTGCATCACCACGGTGGAGCGCACGGCGGTGAGCAGCCGGTACAGGCCCGCCTCGTCGTCCTCGGCCGTCTCGGGGGCGACCGCGATGACCAGCTGCTCGGTGTCGCTGCCGGGCCGCCGGGTGGGGAAGGCCGCGACATAGCCGCCGGCCACGCCGTCGAGCTGCTCCAGCACGGCCTCCAGCTCATGGCTGAAGTAGTTGACGCCGTTGACGATGATGCTGTCCTTGCTGCGCCCGACGAGGGTGAGCCGGCCGTCGTCGATACGGCCCAGGTCGCCGCTGCGGAACCAGCCGTCGGGGGTGAAGGCCTCCCGGGTGGCCTCCTCGTTGTTGTAGTAGCCCGACGTGATCATCGGGCCGCTGAGCTGCAGCTCCCCCACCTCGCCGGGGGGCAGCGCGCGGTGCTCGTCGTCGGCCACCCGGATGGACAGCGCCTTGATGGGCGTGCCGAGGTTGGCGAACTCCCGGCCGGTGTCGGCGGCGGGGAAGTCGCGGTTGTAGATGCTGCCGGCGCAGGTCTCGGTCATGCCGAAGGCGGGCCACAGCGCGGACGGCTTCAGCCCGTAGGGGGCGTAGTTGGCGAGAAACGCCTCACCGGTGGCGACGACATTGGCCTCGCCGCCGCTGACTATGTGGCGGAGAGCGCTCAGATCCAGCCCTTCGCCGCCCGAGGCGGTTTCCTCGGCGAGCTCGTGCACCGCGGAATTCAGCGGGCCGAGGAGGAAATTCGGGGTGAAGGTCATCGTCACCTTGTGGCGGGAGACGATGCGGAGGAAACGCAGCGGCTCCTCGAGGATGAGCGAGGCCGGGGCGTGCAATTGGTTCGCCCCCACGGACAGCGGCAGCATATGGGCTTCCAGCAGCGCCGCGACATGGTCGTAGGAAATCCAGTTGAAGGTGGTGTCGGCGGCGGTGAGCCGCTGCTTGTCCGCCTTCCCGGCCATGGACGCCAGAAGGTTTCCGTGGGAGAGCATCACGGCTTTGGAATTTCCGGTGGAACCGGAGGTCAGCACCAGCAGGGCGAGGTCCTCCGGGTCGGCCCGGTGGATGTCCGGCGCGGGCTCGCCGCCGCCGAGCCCCTCCACGGGCGCCACCGCGAGCCCCGGCACCTCGGGCAGCTCGGCCCGCATCGCCTCGGTGGTGACCAGCAGCGGACGGTCGAGCAGCCGGTCCACATGGGCGAGCTGCGCGGCCCAGCGGGCGGGGTCACCGGGCAGCGGCACCATGGGGCAGGGGACGAACCCGCCCAGCAGGCAGGCCCAGAAAGCGGTGAGGAACTCCCGCTGGCCGTCCAGCAGCAGAGCGACCTTGTCGCGCGGCTCCAGGCCGCGGGACCGCAGCCCGGTGAGCATTCGGAGGGCGGAATCGAGAAGCTCCGGATACGGCTGGCGCGTCAATTCGCCCTCCGCGCCGTCGGCCAAGTAACCTACCCCCGAATAGGGGTGCTCGACGGCTGCCCCGACCAGCAGCCGGGCCACCGACCGCAGATCCTGGACGTCTTCGGGCGTCGAGTATTTCAACGACTGTGTCGGCATGCCCCAATTGACCCTTCCCCCCCGATTCCAAGGCCCTGAAGGTAACAGCCTCGAACATTCGCACTCCATGACTCTCGACCAGGGCTCTAGCGAAGCTCTAGCCGGTTTCCTCGGCTGACATCTTTCAGCCGGAACGGGATTTTCCGTTACGAAGAAGCCATGGGCGCGCCACGCGGGGGACACAAACCCGCGCCGGGGGCAACAGGCGGACCGGCCACTCCGCCCCCGCTCGCCTCCCCGCACCTCCCCACGCCGCCCCGCTTGACTCCCGCTTGACTCCGCCGAGCCGCGATATATCGTGTATCCACAGAGACGCGATATGTTGCGTCGAGCCAACCCAGGGGAGGCCAGGGATGTCAGCCCGGTCGCAGTGGTCGTTGACCGAACCACAGAAGCTCGCCTTCGGGGACCCCGTATCCAACGTCCAGGTGCGCGTCGTGGGCGGCACCGTCAATGTCGTGGGGACCGCCACCGGCCCCGCCCGGCTGGAGCTCGCGGAGATCGACGGCCCGCCGCTGACCGTCACCCACGAGGGAGACACGCTGACGGTCGGATACGAGGACGTCCCCTGGAAGGGCTGGCTCAAGTGGCTCGACCGCAAGGGCTGGAACCGTACGGTCCACCTCACCCTCGCGGTGCCCGCCGGCGTCGAGGCATCGATCGGCGGGGTCGGTGTCGGGGTCGTCGTCTCCGGGCTCACCGGCAGCACCGACGTGCACGGCGTCTCCGGCGACATCACCCTGGTCCGGCTGACCGGCCCGGTCAGCGCCGAGACCGTCTCGGGGCGGGTCGAGGCCCAGGCCGTCACCGGCCGGCTGCGCTTCAACTCCGTGTCCGGCGACCTCACCGTCATCGAGGGCTCGGGCGAGTCCGTGCGCGCCGACACCGTCAGCGGCGACATCCTGCTCGACCTCGCCCCCGCCGCCGCCCCGGGCCGCGCGGACATCGCCCTCACCACCGTGTCCGGCGAGATCGCGATCCGGCTGCCGCACCCCGCCGACGCGCAGGTCCACGCCAACACCGCCAGCGGTGCCGTCTCCAACGCCTTCGAGGACCTGCGGGTCACCGGCCAGTGGGGGGCCAAGCGGATCTTCGGCCGGCTCGGCGAGGGCAACGGCAGGCTCAAGGCCACCACCGTCTCGGGCGCGATAGCGCTGCTGCGCCGCCCGCCGACCGAAGACGACACGCCGACCGAGGACACGCCGACGGACGACGCGCGGACGGACGGCGCACGGACCGAGGACACGCCGACGGACGGCGCGCCGACCGGCGGGGACACGCCGTCGGCCGACGTGCCCGCCGACCCGGCCCAAGGCCCTGACCGCCCCGAAGGAAAGGTCCTCTGATGCCCCCCGTATTCGCCCACGGCCGGCTGCGGCTGTACCTCCTCAAGCTGCTCGACGAGGCGCCGCGCCACGGCTACGAGGTCATCCGCCTACTGGAGGAGCGCTTCCAGGGCCTGTACGCCCCCTCCGCCGGCACCGTGTACCCGCGCCTGGCCAAGCTGGAGGCCGAGGGCCTGGTCACCCACGCCACCGAGGGCGGCCGCAAGGTCTACTCCATCACCGACGCCGGCCGCGCCGAACTGGCCGACCGGAGCGGCGAGCTGGCCGACCTCGAGGTCGAGATCCGCGAGTCCGTCGCCGAGCTGGCGGCCGAGATCCGCGAGGACGTCCGTGGCTCCGCCAGCGACCTGCGGCGCGAGATGCGGGAGGCGGCGCAGCAGGCCCGCGCCTCCGGCGGCACCGGCGACGCCGGCGGCAAGCCGGGGTCGTGGGACGGCCCGTGGGGGGACAGGGAGGGGTGGCGGCTGGCGAAGGAGGAGATGCGGCGCGCCAAGGAGGAGTGGAAGGAGCAGGCGCGCCGGGCGAAGGAGGAGAGCCGCCGCGCCCGGCAGGACGCCCAGCGCGCCCGGCAGCAGGCGAAGGACGCCCAGGACTTCGCGCGCGAGGAGGTCCAGCGGCTGGCCCGGCGGCTGCAGGAGCAGACGCAGGACCACCTCCGGGCGGGCGACTGGCAGCGCGCCGTGCGCGAGGGGCTGGCCGAGGTGTCGCGCGGCATGAGCCGTATCTCCCGGCAGGGCGCGGGGGCGGCGGAGCGGGCCGAGCCGGAGTTCCACGTCGAGCGCGCGGACGCGCCGGAGGGGGCCGGGTACGGGTCGAAGGGGGCGGGGCCGGAGCCGGCCGGGACGGAGGGGGGCGCGCCGGAGTCGGCCGGCCCAGCGGGGACCGCGCCGCAGGGGGCCGCGCCGGAGCCGGAGTGGGCCCGGGAGTTCACCCCGTCCGGTGACCCCGCCCGCGACCTCGACCGGCTGCTCGACCGCTTCCGCGACGACATCCGCGACACGGCCCGCGACCACGGCGTCAGCGCCGCCCACGCGGACGAGGCCCGGCGGCGGCTCGCGGCGACGGCGGCGCAGCTCACCGCGCTGCTGCGGGGCCGGACGAAAGGATAGGCCCCGCAGCGCGACCTTGACCTCAACTTCGGTTGAGGTATCAGGATCGTGGGTGGAGACGAACCCGCCTCCGCCCGCGATCCCTAAGGAGCCCGCCATGTCCGGCGCCGCCAGCCCCCTCCCCGACCTCGCCCGTCCCGACGTCGGTGCCGCCCTGTTCTCCACCTGGAGCGTCGGCACCCCCGAGCGGCAGCGGGCGACCGTGGAGGCCTTCGCCGCCACCTGGGACAGCCGCCCCTGGCCGACCCCCGAGCTGCTGTCGCAGAACCTCTACCTGGGGACGGACGGCGACACGCTGATGCACCACGCGCAGTGGACGAGCGAGGAGGCGTACCACGAGTTCGTCCGGACCCAGCGTCGGCAGCGGGTGGACGAGATCGACGCCGCCGTGCCGGGCATCCAGCGCAACGGCATCGCCCGCTACCAGCGCTACCGCGGCTTCGACACCCGGACTGAGGGCGATCCGCGGGTGCCCGGGTGCATCGCCGTCATCGAGATCGACTTCGACGACCCGGACCCCGACCTGCGGCGGGCGTGGATCGACCTGGTCATCGAGGCCCTGGAGACCGACCCCGACCCGAGCCCCGGCCTCATCTCCGCCGACTTCCACCTGATCGTCGACGGCGACCGCCACCTGGCCACCGACCGCGCCCGGGCGCTCAACTACGCCCAGTGGACCAGCGAGGAGGCGTACGACGCGGCCCTCGCCTCCTCCGCGCCGGGCGTCGGCTCGGTGACCCCGCAGTGGGAGCGGATCCGCCGGTTCCAGGGCTTCAAGGGCAGCACGATCAAGCGCTACCGGTTCGAGCGCGCCTTCGTACCGCGCTGAGCGGCCATACGAGGAGCCCGCCCCGGGAGCCCTCAGACCGTCAGCACGACCTTGCCGAAGAGGTCTCCGCCCGCCATCTTCTCGAACCCCTCGCGCGCCCGGTCCAGCGGCAGCACCGAGTCGATGACCGGCCGCACCCCGCGCGCCGCGCAGAAGCTCAGCAGGTCCTCCAGCTCCTCCTTGCTGCCCATCGTGGAGCCGACGACCTTCAGCTCCAGGAAGAAGATGCGGTTCAGCTCGGTGGACCTGGGGTTGGGTCCGCTGGTGGCACCCGAGATGACGAGCGTGCCGCCGGGCTTGAGCGACTTGACCGAGTGGGACCAGGTCGCCGCGCCCACCGTCTCGATCACCGCGTCCACGCGCCGGGGCAGCCGCTCCCCCGGCTCGTACGCGCCCTCGGCCCCCAGGTCGATCGCCCGCTTGCGCTTGGCCTCGTCCCGGCTGGTGGCCAGGACCCGCAGCCCGGCCGCCGCGCCCAGCACGATGGCGGCGGTGGCCACGCCGCCGCCCGCGCCCTGGACCAGGACGCTGTCGCCGGGGCGCACCCCCGCGTTGGTGAACAGCATCCGGTAGGCGGTCAGCCAGGCCGTCGGCAGGCAGGCGGCCTCCTCGAAGGACAGCTCCCGGGGCTTGGGCAGCAGGTTCCAGGTGGGGACGGCGACCTTCTCGGCGAAGGTGCCCTGGTAGCGCTCGGTGAGGATGGAGCGGGGCTCGCGCGGGCCGACGCCGTGGCCGCTCTGCCCGATGACCGAGTGGATGACGACCTCGTTGCCGTCCTCGTCGATCCCGGCCGCGTCGCAGCCGAGGATCATGGGGAGCGCCTCCTCGCCGAGGCCGACGCCGCGCAGCGACCACAGGTCGTGGTGGTTGAGCGAGGCGGCCTTGACGGTGACGGTCGTCCAGCCGGGCCGGGCCTCGGGCTCGGGGCGCTCGCCCAGTTCGAGGCCGTTCAGCGGCTGGTCGCGGTCGATACGTGCGGCGTAGGCAGCGAACATGATCCCGACGATAGGGGCGGCGGCCTGGCGGCGGAACCACGCCGGGGTGTGACACGCGCCGCGCGCCCGCGCGCCGGAGGCGGCCGTACGGCGACGGGCCGCCGCCTCACGGGGAGGCGGCGGCCCGGTTCGTACGGCACGAGATCCTGGCAGGACGTCAGGACGCACGGACGTCAGGACGCGCGACGTCAGGACGCACGGACGTCAGCGGCGCACGACGCCAGGACGCGCGGGACGTCAGGACGCAGGACGCACAGGACGTCAGCGGCGCGCCACGCCCTCCGCGCGCGCCGCCGCCGCGACGGCCGCGGTCACGGCCGGGGCGACCCGCTCGTCGAACGGCGAGGGGATGACCTTGTCGGCGCTCAGCTCGTCGGCCACCACGGCGGCCAGCGCCTCGGCGGCGGCGAGCTTCATGCCCTCGGTGATCCGGGAGGCGCGGACCTGCAGCGCGCCGGCGAAGATGCCCGGGAAGGCCAGCACGTTGTTGATCTGGTTGGGGAAGTCGCTGCGGCCGGTGGCGACGACGGCGGCGTGCTTGTGGGCGACGTCCGGGTGGATCTCCGGGTTGGGGTTGGCCATCGCGAAGATGAAGCAGCCGGGGGCCATCTTGGCGACCGTCTGCTCGGGCACCGTGCCGCCGCTGACGCCGATGAAGACGTCCGCGCCGTCCAGGGCGGCCTCCATGGGGCCGGTCAGACCGGCCTTGTTGGTGAAGCCGGCCAGCTCCCGCTTGACGTCGGTGAGGTCCTCGCGGTCCGGGGAGACGATGCCCTTGCGGTCGCAGACCGCGACATCGCCGATGCCCGCCTCGACGAGGATCCGGGCGATGGCGACCCCGGCGGCGCCGGCGCCGGAGATGACGGCGCGCAGCTGGCCCAGGGACCGGTCGGTCAGCTTGGCCGCGTTGCGCAGGGCGGCGAGGGTGACGACCGCCGTGCCGTGCTGGTCGTCGTGGAAGATCGGGATGTCGACGCGCTCCTGGAGCTTGCGCTCGATCTCGAAGCAGCGGGGGGCGGAGATGTCCTCCAGGTTCACGCCGCCGAAGGAGGGGGCGAGCCGGACGACGGTGTCCACGATCTCGTCCACCCCGCGGCAGTCGAGGGCGATCGGCACCGCGTCGACCCCGCCGAACTGCTTGAAGAGGATGGCCTTGCCCTCCATCACCGGCAGGGAGGCCTCCGGGCCGATGTCGCCGAGCCCGAGCACCGCGCTGCCGTCCGTGACCACGGCGACGACCTGCGACTTCCAGGTGTACTCGTGGACCAGCTCGGGCTTTTCCGCGATGGCGGTGCAGACCCTGGCGACGCCCGGCGTGTAGGCGAGGGACAGGTCGTCCTTGTTGCGCACCGGCACGGTGGCCTCGATGGCCATCTTGCCGCCCCGGTGAAGGGCGAAGGCCGGATCGAAGGGCTCTCCGTCCCCGGCGCCTTCGGCGCTGCCGGCGCCGGTCGCGCCCTCGGCGCTCTCGTTTTTGCTGTCGCTGCGAGGATTCGCGATCTCCGCTGCCACTGTTGACCCCTTTGTCGTATTTCCGTTGAGGGTAGCCGCCCCTGGTTGAGGAGCGGACGGGCACCGCGTCCGGGGTCCCACGGAGTGGATATCCGCCGCGTGGGACCAGATACGAACGCCGGGCGCGCCGCACACGCGCCCTGAGCCCCGGGTGAGGGGGGTAACCGCCTGTTCTACCGGAAGGGCTCTTCCGAGAACGAGCGATTTCTTATCGCGGTCGTGTGTGTGGTGTTCGGATACGGTCGCGTAACCCGCGAAAGCGATTGAATCACTCCTGAACGTCCAACACTCGAGACGTTTCCGACGTGATGAAACGTGATGAACGTCTCGTTCCGCTTCTTGGCCGCGGTCTTCCGGCCCGGCGTTTCCGCCCCTGTGCACCACGGGGGTCACCCGTTATCCGATTTTGACATGGCCGGACGTCCCATCGAGCCACCGCGGTGGCAAGATGCCCCAATCACACAGGGTCGCGACACCCACAAACGTGTTCCGACCCGGTCGGACACCCTCTCACCCCGCAGGAGGAACGAGCATGACCGCCAGCATCACGCGCCGCCGGAACGGCATGAAGTCCAAGGCGGCCGCCGCCGGTGCTATCGCGGTCACCGGCGCCCTGCTCCTGACGGGCTGCGGCGACCAGCGGGACAAGACGGACACCATCAGAGGCAGCGGCACGGCCCCGCTCTTCAGCCTGCTGCCGAAGAAGATCCAGAGCGCCGGCGTGATCAAGGTTGGTTCGGACATCAACTACCCGCCGGTCGAGTTCAAGAAGGACGGCCGGGTCATAGGGCTTGACCCGGACCTCGCCGAGGCGATGGGCAAGGTCCTCGGCGTGAAGTTCGAGTTCAACAACGCCGGCTTCGACACCCTGCTGACCGGCCTGCGCGCCAAGCGCTACGACATCGCCATGTCGGCCATGACCGACAACAAGGGCCGCCAGGAGGGCGTGAACCCCGACACCGGCAAGAAGGTCGGCGAGGGCGTCGACTTCGTCGACTACCTGACCGCGGGTGTGTCCATCTACACCAGGAAGGGCGACGACCAGGGGATCAAGACCTGGGACGACCTGTGCGGCAAGCAGATCGTCGTCCAGCGCGCCACCGTCTCCCACGACCTGGCCAAGGCCCAGTCCAAGACCTGTCAGAAGAACCACAAGGGCAAGATCTCGATCGAGGCCTTCGGCAACGACACCGAGGCCCAGACCCGGCTGCGCGGCGGCGGCGGGGACGCCGGCGCCAGCGACTTCCCGGTCGCCGCCTACGCCGTGAAGACCTCGGGCGGCGGCAACGACTTCCAGATCGTCGGCGAGCAGGTGGAGGCGGCCCCGTACGGCATCGCCATCTCCAAGAGCAACCCCCAGCTGCGCGACGCGCTCCGGCAGGCTCTCGCCTTCATCATCGCGAACGGCGAATACGACAAGATCATCGCCAAGTGGGGCGTCAAGGACGGCGCGGTCCTCAAGGCCGTCGTCAACGGCGGCAAGTGACCCGGCCCTCCCCTCGCTGACGCGCTCCCACTGAAAGGCCTTTTCCGTGACTGTTGAGATCGACAAGGCGGGCCCGAAGGACGCCCCGCCACCCCGCGCGCCGGAGACCATCAAGGCCATCCCGGTGCGCCACTACGGGCGCTGGGTCGCCGCGGTCGTCGTCATCGCCTTCCTGGCGTCGATCGTGTACGCCTTCTCCCAGGGGAAGGTGAACTGGGGCGCCATCCCGGACAACTTCTTCGACAGCCAGATCCTCACCGGTGTCGGCAAGACCGCCTGGATCACCATCGCCGCCATGGCGCTCGGCGTGGTCCTCGGCATCATCCTGGCGGTGATGCGGCTGTCCAAGAACCCGGTGACCGCGGCCATCGCCTGGGGCTACATCTGGTTCTTCCGCGGCACCCCGGTCTATGTGCAGCTGCTCCTCTGGTTCAACCTGGGGCTGATCTTCGACTACATCAACCTCGGGCCGATCTACCAGGACGAGTGGTCCGACTTCATGACCCCGTTCCTGGCCGCCCTCCTCGGGCTCGGCCTGAACGAGGCCGCGTACATGGCGGAGATCTGCCGCGCCGGCATCCAGGCCGTCGACGAGGGCCAGACCGAGGCCGCGCACGCGCTGGGCATGAGCCACGCCAGGACGCTGCGCCGCATCGTGCTGCCGCAGGCCATGCGGGTGATCGTGCCGCCGACCGGCAACGAGTTCATCAACATGCTCAAGACCACCTCGCTGGTCATCGCGGTGCAGTACTTCGACCTGCTGCAGGCCGCGCAGGAGATCGGCCAGACGTCCGGCGCCGCGGCCGAGATGTTGTTCCTGGCGGCCGCCTGGTACCTCATCCTCACCTCCGTCCTGAGCGTGGGCCAGTACTACCTGGAGCGGTACTACGCCCGCGGCTCGAGCCGGAGCCTGCCCATGACCCCGCTGCAGCGGATCCGGGCCAATCTGTTCTCCTTCTCCAACCGCTCCGCCGGAGGTGTGGGCTCGTCATGACCGCCATGGTGAAGGCCGAGGGCGTCCACAAGTCCTTCGGCGCCGTGCAGGTCCTCAAGGGCATCGACCTGGAGGTCGCCCCCCGCGAGGTCTTCTGCCTGATCGGCCCGTCCGGCTCCGGCAAGTCCACCTTCCTGCGCTGCATCAACCACCTGGAGAAGATCAACTCCGGGCGGCTGTACGTGGACGGCGAGCTGGTCGGCTACCGGCAGAAGGGCGACAAGCTCTACGAGCTCAAGGACCGCGAGGTCGCCGCGAAGCGCCGCGACATCGGCATGGTCTTCCAGCGCTTCAACCTCTTCCCGCACATGACGGCGGTGGAGAACGTCATGGAGGCGCCGGTCCAGGTCAAGGGCGAGACCAAGGCCGTCGCGCGGGAGCGCGCGCTGAGGCTGCTGGACCGGGTGGGCCTGTCCGACAAGGCGGGCAACTACCCCTCGCAGCTCTCCGGCGGCCAGCAGCAGCGCGTGGCCATCGCGCGGGCGCTGGCCATGGAGCCCAAGCTGATGCTCTTCGACGAGCCCACCTCGGCGCTCGACCCGGAGCTGGTCGGCGATGTGCTGGACGTGATGCGCGGGCTCGCCGAGGACGGCATGACGATGGTCGTGGTCACCCACGAGATGGGCTTCGCCCGGGAGGTCGGCGACTCGGTCGTCTTCATGGACGACGGGGTGGTCGTGGAGTCCGGGCACCCTCGTGAGGTGCTCACCAACCCCCGGCACGAGCGGACGAAGTCGTTCCTGTCCAAGGTGCTCTGAGGCGGTCCGACGGGCGGGCGGTACGGGCCGGATCAGGCCCGTACCGCCCTGTCGTCGCTCATGCGCGCACTATGTGGGTGAGCGGCTACTTGAGCCCGAGCACCATCGCGTCCGACGGGGAGCACCACACGGGCCGCGCCTCGGCGAAACCCGCCTCGCGCAGCGTGGCGGCGTGCCAGGTGACCGACTGGAACTCCTCGGCCACGCCGCTCGCGTGGTCCGGGCCGTCGGCCGGGTTGCCGAAGATGGCGAACCGCTCGGCGGTGGGCGCGCCGAGCACCGGATCGGCGGCCGCCGTCTGCCACCACGCCACCCAGTCCTGCGCCCCCTCGGCCTTGGCCCGCTCCTGCCGCGCGTGCTCGAAGGCCCGCACGGCGGCGTCGATCCGGGGCGTGCCCTCCCACGGCATGTGGTCGGCGTTGAGGAACACCCCGCCGTCCCGCACCACCCCGGCCAGCCGCCCGTACAGCGCCCGCAGCGCGTCCCCGTCCAGCCAGTGCAGCGCGGTGGCGGTGAGGACGGCGTCGTACGAGCGGTGGGGCAGCTTCTCGGTCCACCGCGGATCGCGCAGGTCCGCCGAGACGAACCGGACCCGGTCGTCCGCCGCGAAGTGCCCGCGCGCGATGGTCAGCAGCGCCGGGTCCAGGTCCACGCCCGTGCTGGTGGCGCGGGGGAACCGGCGCAGCACCCGGTCGGTGATGCTGCCCGTGCCGCAGGCCAGGTCCAGGATGGCGGGCTCCGGGCCGACCAGCGCCTCGACCGCGTCGAGCATCACCCGGAACCGCTCCTCGCGGTCGGGCATGTACCACTCCTGCTGCCGGTCCCAGCTCTTCTGCCACGCCCGCCAGTCCGAGGCGGCAACGGTGTCCACCATGGCACGTCTCCCCACTCGTAATACCCTCGTACCCAGATCAGCCATTACGGACCATAGACCCGCGCTCGTAAGGACCACAAGTGGAACTGGCTTATTACTCAGATCTCGCCGTGCGCCTGGTCAACAGCGAGGAGCCCGCACGCGGCACCGACAGCCTCACCTCGGTGGAGGCCGTGCGCGCGCTCTTCGGGGAGAGCCAGTCGGCCGCGCGGCGCGCCACCGACGCCGACGTCACCCGCCTGAGGTCGGTGCGCGCCCGGCTGCGCGCCGTCTTCGAGGCGGCGGCGAGCGGGGACGAGGTCCTGGCCGTGGACCTGCTGAACGCGCTGCTCATCGAGTTCCCGGTCAGCCCGCAGATCTCCGGGCACGAGTTCCGGGACGAGGACGGCCGCCCCAAATGGCACATGCACATCGCCGACTACGCGGCCAACGCGGGCGCCGGCTACGCCGCGACCGCCTCCATGGGCCTGGCCTTCCACCTCACCGAGCTGGGCGCCGACCGCCTCGGCATCTGCGAGGCACCGCCTTGCCGCAACGCCTATCTCGACACATCGACAAATCGATCCCGCCGCTACTGCTCCGACCGCTGCGCCACCCGCGCCAACGTCGCCGCCTACCGCGCCCGCAAACGCCTGGACGCCGAGCGCTCCGCCAGCCCCCCGCGCCGCCCCAGCAGCGACCGCCCGGACCGCGGCGCCCGCACCGGCCGCACCGCCGACACCACCCACGACAGCATCCCGGCCACCGACCGCTGACCCGCCCCCGCGGCCGGCCGCGGCCGCAGCCGCACCCAGACCCTGGCCACCACCAGCTCGTCCGGCACGACGCCGAACTCCCGGCTGTCGTTCTCCACGTACGGGTTGTCCCCCATCACCCACCAGCCGCCGTCGCGCCGCTCCACCGCGCGCTTGACGATCAGCAGATCCTGACGGAACGGATGCCGCAGCAGCACCACATCCCCCGCCCGCACGGCCGCCCCGTACCGGACGACGAGCTGGTCCCCGGGGTTCAGCGTCGGCACCATCGACGGGTTGTACACCTCGGCCAGC
This sequence comes from Streptomyces sparsogenes subsp. cuspidosporus, assembly GCF_039532705.1. NCBI lineage: Bacteria > Bacillati > Actinomycetota > Actinomycetes > Kitasatosporales > Streptomycetaceae > Streptomyces > Streptomyces sparsogenes. Next base: position 35,512 of record NZ_BAAASD010000021.1, read on the forward strand.
CCGATCCGCAGCAGCCCCCGCCCCTCGCGGTCCTGCTCCTGCCCGCGATCGTGCAGCTGCTCCCGCATCACGGCACCTCCGGTCACGTCCCCATTCAGCATCCCAGGCATCCCAGACTGCCACCGGACTTTTGACCTAAGCCCCCCGGGGCACCCGAGAAAAGCCTTCCCGCACGGAGTAATCTCGCACCTGAGAAGACGATCACTAAGGAAGGACGGCTCTATGCTCTCCCGCCTGTTCGCCCCCAAGGTCCGGGTCAGCGCCCACTGCGACCTGCCCTGCGGCGTGTACGACCCGGCCCAGGCCCGCATCGAGGCCGAGTCCGTCAAGGCCATCCAGGAGAAGTACCAGGCCAACGAGGACCCGCACTTCCGGGCTCGCGCCACCGTCATCAAGGAGCAGCGCGCGGAGCTCGCCAAGCACCACGTCTCGGTGCTGTGGAGCGACTACTTCAAGCCGCCGCACTTCGAGAAGTACCCGGAGCTGCACCAGCTGGTCAACGACACCCTCAAGGCCCTGAGCGCCGCCAAGGGCTCCACGGACCCGGCCACGGGCCAGAAGGCGCTGGACTACATCGCCCAGATCGACAAGATCTTCTGGGAGACCAAGAAGGCCTGATCTTGCATCACCCTCTCTGACCTGCGGTGTCCTTCATCGCCTGGTCTTTCTGTCCGCACCCGGTCCGCAGGCCGCCGCCCATGGCGGCCCTGAGGGGCCGGGTGCGGTCCACGACGTCTCCAGGACCTCGACCACCGCGATGTCGACGGCCGACACGGCCAGACCCAGGTCCTGTACGGCCGAGTGGAGAACCGCTCGGCGCACCTCATGGACGCGGTCGCGCAGCGGGCGGTCGAGAACGGCGGCCAAGGTCATGATCACCCGAACCTCGGTGCCCTCATCCTCGGGTACGAGCCGGCAGGTCGCGGCCCTCGCGCCGTGGACCGTGTCCGCCGCCCGCCGCAGCACTTTCGCCGCGGCGTTCTCGGCGATCCGCAGGTCCCGCTCCGGGTCGGCCAGGGGCAGCAGCCGTCCGGGCCGTACCTCTGCCCTGACGATGCTCATGACGCGGTCGGCGAGTGCGTGGAGGCCGCGCGTGTCCTCGGTGCGCAGCGCCCGGGTGGCCGCGTTCACCGGGGCCAGCCCCTCGACGGCCTCGCGGCAGTGAGGACAGGAGGCGTCGTGCGGGTCGGCAGCCGGCGCCGCGTCGCGCGCCTGTTCCCAGACCCGGCTGAGCAGTCGGCCGCAGGGCAGCACCTCGTCACCTGCGAACGGGGGGACATCCTCGGCGGCTGGGCCGACAGGGAGCCCGTCGGCTCCGTGGGGCTCGGAAGGCCGTGGGTGCGGGTCGTCTAGCGCCATGGGCCCATCGCCTCCTGCAGGGATCGGCGCGCCCTGAACAATCTGCCGCGCACCGTCGGCTCACTGGTCCGCGTCACGTGGGCAATCTCCTTGTACGGAAGACCCTCCACTTCCCTCAGGATCCAGCAGATCCGCTGTCCGACATCCAGCTCGGCGAGCGCGCGGGACAGGGCGGCGGTGGCCGCGTCCTGCTCGGCGGACCGGGCGGGCTGGCTCCGGGCGTCTCCGGCCGCGGGCTCGACGACGCCGTCCAGTGGGAGGGGCGGCGGCCGGCGCCGGCGCAGGGTCAGGCAGCGGTTGACGGTGATCCGGTACATCCAGGTACGGAACTCCGCGCTGTGGCGGTATTCCGGCAGTCGCCGCCAGGCGCTGACGAAGGCGTCCTGCACGGCCTCCTCGGCGTCCTGGGGATTGCCGAGGATGCGGCGGGCCAGGGCAAGGAGGGACGAGCCGTGCCGCCGGACGAGAACGGCGAAGGAATCCTCGTCCCCCTCGGCCGCCCTGACGGCCAGCAGTCCGTCCGGCAGGTCACGTCCCAGCAGGTCGCCTTCCGGCGATGGGGGAACAGTGCGTTCGGTCATGGCATCCCCGTACAAGACTCGGACCCTCCGGGTAACCAGGAGATCGCCTGTGATGCACGTCACATCTGATGCATGTGAGATACGCGGCCCCGTGTGTGTCCAACCTTTCGACGGGGTGCCGGTCAGGTGCCCGACCGACCGATCCGATCCGATCGAGGCGACCGCCATGACGGAGAACACCACCAGCGTCGGCGGGGGCAGCGGGGCCGATGCGGGCGTGAGCGCGCTGCAGGGCCGTACGGGGGCCGGGGCTCCGGCCGAGACACGGGGGAAGACCACCATCGCGGACGGCGTGGTGGCGAAGATCGCAGGCATGGCCGCCCGCGAGGTGCCGGGCATCCACGGCCTGGGCGCGGGGATGGCCCGGGCCTTCGGCGCCATGCGGGAACGCGTCCCCGGCGGGGGCGGAGGCGTCACGCGAGGAGTGAAGGTCGAGGTCGGCGAGCGTCAGGCCGCGGTGGACCTGGACGTCGTCGTCGAGTACGGCGTCTCCATCGTCGAAGTCGCCGGCGGCGCACGCACCAACGTGATCAGCGCCGTGGAACGGATGACAGGACTGGAGGTCGTCGAAGTGAACATCGCCGTCGACGACGTCCACCTCCCCGACGAGGAGGAAGGCGCCGAACCGGCCGAGGGCCGCGTGAGGTGATCCACCGCCAGGCCCTCCCGCACGGGCGCGGGAGATCGCGCGCACGGTGACGTACGTGCGCGAGACGGGTGAGTGCATGATGAACACGGCAACGACAGGCCTCGCGGCCGGCATGGCCCTGGGCTTCGCCGGTTACTTCGGCGGCTTCTGGGCGTTTCTGCTGGTTCTGGTCCTGGGCGCGGCGGGGCTGATCGTCGGCCTCGTCGTGCAGGGTGACCTCGACCTCCGGACACGGAAGCAGCGGCGGTGAAGACCCGGCCGGGTTCCCCCGGCGAGGCGTCGGGCCCACCGGCGCCGGCCGCCGGCTTGCCACCCCCAGCCGAACGGGGCGCCACCGTCATCCCGGACAGGGTGGTCGCCCGTATCGCCGCGCAGGCCGCACGCACGGCCCAGTCCCGGCGCGCCGCCGGACCGCCGGGCCGGGGCGGGCCGACGGCACCCAGCGCCTCCGCCGCCGTCCGTACCGGATCGGTGCGCCTGCGTGTGGCCATGGACCTGCCCTACCCCACCGACATCGCCCGCGTCTGTGAGCGGATCCAGCAGGACGTCGCCGAACGGGTGGCTGAGCTGACCGGTCTGCGGGTGAGAGAGGTCATCCTCACCGTCCGGCGTCTGGTGATCGCCACCGAAGCAGGCCGGGGGCGGGTCCGGTGAGCGGCCACCTGGTCCGGGGCACCGGGCACGCCGGACCCGCCGCGCAGGAAGGAGGATGGCGATGACACCCGATCCCGGTCCGCCCGGCCGCGGCTCCGCGTCGTCCGCGCACCGTGCCCCGGTGCCGCCGGCGAAGGAGTTCGAGCCACCCGAACGCGACGTGTCCGGCTCTGACCCCAGGGCCGGTGAGCGCGACAGCGGGCACCGAACCCACCGGCCGTGGTCGGCACGCCGTCTCCCGGCGGCGCTGGTCGCCTCGGTGATCCTCGTGGCGGCGATCGCGGCGCTGGTCGACGTCCTCGCCGTACGGGCTGGACGCCCGGCGGCGGCCTGGCGACGGCACCTGGCCGACGAACTGGCCACCCGCTCCGTGGACGACGTGTGGATGCTCACAGGAGCGGCCGTGGCCGCCGCCCTCGGTGTCTGGCTGATCGTCCTGGCCCTCACCCCCGGTCATCGCCACTGGCTGCCCATGCGTTCACCCGCCGACTGCCCCCGGCTGCGTGCCTCGCTGGACCGTGACGGCGCCGCCCGCCTGCTGCGTGACGCCGCGTTGCGGGTCCCCGGAGTCGGCGCGGCGCACGTCCGGGTACGCCGCCACCGCGTCAGAGCGCGCGCGGACGTCCGCTTCCGTGACCCCCGGGAGGTGAAGGATGACCTCACCGCCGTCCTCGCCGAGGAACGCGACCAACTGGCCCTCGCCCGCCCTCCCCGCATCGTCGTACGCGTGCGGCGACGCGCCGACTGACCGAAAAGCCGCAGCACCGGAGCCGCACCATGACACCGCGATCCGTACTCAACCGCAGTCTGCTGGCGGTCGCCGGACTCGTCCTGCTCGGCGGCGGACTGCTGGTCCTCTTCGCCGGATTCGACGTCTACCGGCGGCACGATCTGGTCCCGCCCGTGGGCTGGCCCCTGACCACCCCGAACGATGTCCTGCTCGGCTCCGCCGACCGGGCCCGCTGGAGCAGCCAGGGCTGGTGGTGGTGGCCCGCGGTCATCGCCGCCCTCGTACTCGCCGCTGTGCTCGCCCTGTGGTGGCTGCTCGCCCAGGTGAGCCGACGCCGCCCCGGCTCACTGCCCGTGGGTGGCACACCCCCGCAGGAGGGCGTCGAACTACGCGACCACGCACTCAGCGACGCGATCGCGGCCGAAGCCGGTGCCCTGCCGGGGGTCGAGCACGCTGCCGTACACATCACCGGCCGGCCTGCCCACCACCGCACCCACGTCAGGCTCACCCTCACCCCCGAGGGCGCGCCCGGCGCCGCTCTCGCCGATCTCTGCGAAGGCCCGCTCCGCACCGCTCGTCAATCCACCGGCTCCCCGCACCTGCCCACCGATGTCCGCCTGCACGTCAGCCACCACAAGCCCCACCGTGCGGAGTAAGGGAGAGACCAACCGTTTCCATGGACAACGCCCCCGCGGCCTTTCGCGGTTCGCGGGGGAACCGGCACTACTCCCCAAGGGAGAGATCATGATCGTCCTGGGCATCATTCTGCTCGTCATCGGCTTCGTCACCGGGATATCCATCCTGTGGACCATCGGGATCATCCTGGCGGTCATAGGAGCCGTCCTGTGGGTCCTCGGCGCCATGGGACACGCCGTCGCCGGTCGACGCCACTACTGGTGATCGGGGCGGCGGGAGTCCGCCGGCAGATCGAGAGGTTCACCCCCGGGCGAGGTCGATGAGGATCTGTCCGGCCTCGCTGACGTTGTCGGCCCGGACGGCCCTGGCCATCGCGGCGCGTGCCGCGTCGGGCGCCGTGTCCGGCGGAACCAGCAGCAGGGAGAAGTGGTCCCGCTCGCCGCGGGTGACGAGGACGGTGTCGTCACCGACCGGGAACGAGTCGATGTGCACGACCCGGCCGTCCACCGTCAGCCGTGTCGGCAGTTCGTCCCAGGCACTGCTGTCCAGACCGACGCGGGCGACGGGTCCGAGGTGCTCGGTCAGCGCGGAGATCAGCGGGGGCAGCTCGACACCGATGTCCCGCGACCGCGGCCACCAGGCACCGTCCAGGATTCCCTCGCGTGCGTGTGTCGTCTCCAGCCTCAGCAGGGCCGTCCCGGGTCCCACCGCCTTGTGGACGGCATCGGGCAGCAGCCTGGGAGGGCCGGGGCTCTCGGAGTCGGTCATGGTGCCGCCCGTCCTTCGCTGGGGGCAACGCCTTCCTCTTCCGTCTCCATCCGCCGGATCCCCTGATGCGTCAGCGTGATCATCTCGGGCGTGTTGCCCCTCCCCCAGTCGACGACGACCCAGCCTTCGTCCGCCAGATACGTACAGGCAGCGGCCAGGTCCTCTTCGGGGATGCCGAGGTCGCCCCGGAGCTTCGCCCCGTCGACCCCCAGGAGGCGATTACCCTCGGCGGCTTGGTACAGAGCCCGCATGATCTTCTCGCGGTACCCCTTCCGCTCGCGCAATACGGCCATGATGTGCCCTCCTCCACCCCCCTCGGCCGGGCCGAAGCGACGTCCTCCGCCATCGCTGTCGCGGTGGGGCGGGTCGCGGCGGTCGGGTCCACCACCGCCCGGCGGTGCCTCCGGGTCCGGTGACCGGGGTGACGGCGGACCCGCTCCCCCCTCGGTCTCCCACGCCTCTTCCCTGCTTCGGGCGTCCATCCCGTCGGCTGATTCCTCCTGGCCGGGGGCATCGCCGCCGTCGCCGGCCATCAGAGGTGACCACCTGCCGTCCAGCCCGCCCGGCGCGGGTGTCAGGGACAGCCGGGTCGGCGGCGACGGCGCGCGCCTGATCGATGTCGTACGGCCAATGGTCCCGGGCATGGCACGGACCCGTCCCCGGGCTCGCGGGGGCGGCCCGGCGTTGTCGATCACCGGAAACGGCACCCGCGGCGGAGCTGGTGCACGAGGAACTCCCGGCCTCTTCACACTACTCCGCTCACCGGCCCGAGAAGCCGGGAATGACCAGGCATTTCCCGCCTTGGCGACCTGGTCGCCGGTGCCCCACGCCGGGCGGGTCAGAGCCAGTCCTTGCGCTTGAACGTCAGATACAGCACGGCGGACAGGACCACGATGACGGCGGCGGAGGTGATGAATCCCGACTCGCGGCCGAACCCGGGATAGGGGAGGTTCTGGCCGTAGTAGCCGGTGATCGCGGTGGGTACGGCGATGATCGCGGCCCAGCTCGTCACCTTCTTCATGACCAGGTTCATGCGATTGGCCTGGACCGAGAGGTTCGTCTCCATGACCGAGACCACCAGGTCCCGGAGTGATTCGGTCCATTCGGTGACGCGCAGCACATGGTCGTAGACGTCTTGGTAGTACGGGACGAGAGGGTCGGTGATCACGTGCAGGCCCGGCCGCATGAGCGCGTTCACCACCTCACGCATCGGAAGGACGACGCGCCGCAGACGGACGAGCGATTTGCGCAGTGCGAAAACCCGGCGCTGCACTGCTTCGATCTGACGACGCCCGGCCGCGAAGAGCAGCCCTTCCAGTTCCTCGACGCTGTCGTCCAGTTGCTGGACCGCGGCGAAGTGGCCGTCCACGAGATGGTCGAGCAGGCCGTGCAGCAGGAATCCGACGCCGTGGCCGGCCAGGTCCGGGCTCTCGTCCCAGCGGGCGACGACGTTCTCGATGTCGAAACCCTCGTCGTTGCGGACGGTGATCATGGCCTGCCTGGTGAGGAACACGGCGATCTCGCTGTATGTGAGCCCGGCCCCGTCCGGGCTGACGGTCACGGCGTAGGCGCTGAGGAACTCATGGGTGCGATAGCGGTCGAGTTTCGGCCGCTGCCCGCGCTGCGCGGCATCCTCCAGAGCGAGTTCGTGGATGCCGAACTCCTGGCCGAGCATGGTGAATTCGGCGGCTCCGGGCCGGTACAGGTCCAGCCACAGGACCGCCGCCGGATCGGCGAGATGCGCGGAGACGTCCCTGGCGGGAAAGTCCTCCAGGAGCAGAGTGCCGTCGTGGTACAGCCGGGTGCGCGTCACCATGGCCCGAGGCTAGTCTTCCGCGCCTCGATGATCCCGCTTCGTCCCGATCGCCAGCGCGGCAGGCCGCGTAGCTCACCAGGGGTCGGCTTGTCCGGGCGAAGACGCCGGCTCCCGCCCCATCGACCTGGCCCTTCCGGTCGGCGGCACGCTCTGACCCAGCGCGCGGTGCGAGGCGTCGGCGGACCCGCGGAGGCGGCCGGGCGGGATGGCCGGCCGCCTCGGCGGGGGTGCGGTCAGCCGGCCTCGGCGGTCGGCACGGCCGCCGCCGGTGCCGCTGGAGCCGCCGGCGCGGCCGGGGCCGGCGGGGGGAAGGGGATCTCCGCCAGCGCGGGGAGCAGCCACTTCTCCTCGTCGTCGAGGTGTCGCGTCAACTCCTCGGTCATCCGGTCCAGCTCGGCCCGGAAGCGTACGGGGTCGGCGGTGGTGATGTCGGCCAGCAGGGCGAGGAGCCGCTCCTTGAGGCCTGCGAGCGTTTGGTGTTGCTCGCTGAGCCGGTCGAGGGACTCGCGCAGGTGGGGGTGGTGGGCCGCGAGGGCGGGGAAAACGGCCTTGTCCTCGCCGCCGTGGTGGTGGGTCAGGCCCTCGCAGAAGGCCAGGCAGTGCTGCCGGATCTGCAGGCCGAGCCCCGGCGGCGGCGGTTCGCCCGGGCCCTGGTGGGCGGCGCGGGCGGCGAGGTGGGCGGCGGCCTCCTCGCGTATGTGGCGGAGCTGGCCGCGCAGCCAGGTGTGGATCTCCAGGACCTTGTCGGCGAGCGTCCTGATCTCGCGGGGCGCCCCCGCCGTGTGGTCGGGCCGCTCCAGCGCCACGACCGGCAGGGTGCGCTCCGTACGGCTCTGGTAGTCGCCGTACCCGGGCGCCACCCGCACCACCCGCGCGAACAGCTCGTCCCGCCGCTCCCCCTCGGCGGGGACCGCGATCGCCTCGTACGCCTCGGTGCCGATCTCCACGCGCACCACGGGGTGGGCGAGGAGGTTGTGGTACCAGGCGGGGTGGCGGGGCGCGCCGAGGTTGGACGCGACGACGAGCAGCAGGTCGCCGTCGCGGACGTAGCCGAGGGGGGTGGTGTGCGGCCTCCCCGACCTGGCGCCGGTGGTGGTGAGCAGCAGCAGGTCGCCACCCTCGAAGGGACCACCGACCTTTCCGCCGGCTGCTCGGAACTCCTCGATGATCTGCTGGTTGAAGGATGTGGGCATGCGGTGTCGCATCTCCGGAAGAGGTGTGTGTGCGCCGCGAGCGAGGCCGCGGCGATGATCGACGACGGTGAGGCGCGCGACCCTCGTCCGGAGGTGCGGAAGAAACCAATGGCCCGAGGCTTGAGGTCCTGAGGCGGTGGGACAAGGGACGGCGCGCGAAGGCGCCCAGGTCAGACGCGGGGCGCGGAGTACGTACTCATGGCGTGGTCCCTTGTGAAGGGTGCTCACCCGGCTGCCGGCCTGCCCACTGCTCTCTGGCCGACGCCACGTGGCACCGCGCGCCATTACAGCCGGATGGTCATCCCCCTGTCAACGCGGGAGACCGGCCCGGGCGGCCGCCCCGAGGCGTTCGGCGATGCGGCGCACGTCCTCCCCGGTGGTGCGCCAGTTGCTGAAGGCGGCCCGCAGCGCCGGGACCCCGGCGTAGACGGTCGGGGTGAGGAAGACCTCGTCGGCCAGTGCCCCGGCGAAGGCGGCGAGCCGTTCGGGGGTCGGGTCCTCGGCCAGGGTGAAGCAGACGACGTTCAGCCGGACCGGCGCGAGGAGCCGCAGCCCCGGGGTGGCGTCCACGGCCTCGCCCAGGGCGTGCGCGCAGTCCGCGCAGCGTTCGACGATGTCGCGGTGCCCCTCCCGGCCGTACGCGCGCAGCGTGAACCAGGCGGCGAGCGCGCGCAGGCGGCGGGAGTTCTCGGGGGTGAGGTGGACGAGGTCGGGCGTGTCGCCGAGCGGGCCGAGGTAGGCGGCCGCGTTCTGGAAGACGCGGGCCTGGAGGTCGCGGCGGCGGGTGAACTGGACGGCGCTGTCGTACGGCACGTTCAGCCACTTGTGGAGGTCCACACAGACCGAGTCGGCCGCGTCCATCCCGGCCACGAGGTGCGCGTGGCGCGGGGAGAGCGCGGCGAATGCGCCGAAGGCGGCGTCGACGTGCAGCCAGAAGTCGTGGCGTTCCTTCAGCGCGGCGACGGCGCGCAGGTCGTCGAAGTCGACGGTGTTGACCGTGCCCGCGTTCGCGACGACCACGCAGGGGCCGCCCGCCTGGGCCAGCGCCTCGTCCAGCGCGGCCGGGTCGACCGCCTCCCGCCCGGGCAGGGTCCGCACCGGGACGAGGGCGGCGCGGCCGAGGCCGAGCACGGACAGGGCCTTGGCGACGCTGGAGTGCGGGGCGCCGGACACCACCCGCACCGGCCCCAGGGCCGCGGCCCCCGCCTCGGCGACCGAGACGCCCCGGCGCTCCCCCAGCCACTCGCGGGCGATCGCCAGGCCGACCGTGTTGGACATGGTGGCGCCGCTGACGAACGCGCCCTCGTGTGCCGCGCCGAGGCCGAACAGCTCGCGCAGCCAGCCGACGGTCTGGCGCTCCAGGTGCTGCCCGGCGCCGTCGAGCGACGAGTTCGAGTTCTGGTCCACGGTCGCGGTCAGCCAGTCCCCGGCCAGCGCGGCCGGGGTGCTGCCGCCGGTGACGAACCCCAGGTAGCGCGGCCCGGCGCTGGCCCCGAAGGCCGGCTCCCAGCGTTCGGCGAACTCCTCCAGCGCGGCCCGCAGTCCGACTCCCTCGCCAGGGAGCGGTTCGGGCTCGGGCGGCCGTACGGAGGGGATGACCGGCCGCTCCGCCAGCTCGTCGAGCAGGCCCGTGGCGAGCAGCCGGGTGGCGTCGAGGGCGTCGGGCAGGTCGGCCAGGTCGTGGGCGAGTCGAGAGTGCATGTGGGTTCCGTTCCCGGTCTGGGTGGGGGCTCGGGCCGAGAGTAGGCGCGCGGGCGATCAAGAAGCGCGGGCCAATCCCGAAAAACTGGACCCGTCCCGTGGGCGACACGGGTCTGCCGCGCACCCCGGTTGATGTGGTGCGGGATGTGCACGACGCTGGTTCTGCGGGCCCTTGCGACCGGCCACCCCCCGGAAGCCGGGGCCAGGCGGTGGTGAAGGTGGGACAGACGACGATGACAGGCCACGACAGCGCCCCTCCCTTCGGCGGCGGGCCCGGCGGCGGGCCCGGCGGCGGGTCCGGCGGCGGGCCAGGAGGACCCGGCGGCGGATTCGGCGGCGGGCCAGGAGGACCCGGCGGCGGGTTCGGCGGCCGAGGACACGACCCGTTCGACGAGGCCGCCACGGCCAGGGCCACGATCAACGCTGACGCCGTCGTGACCAGCTGGAACGAGGGCGCCCGGCGGCTGCTCGGCCACCTTCCCGCGGAGGTGGTGGGCCGGGACGCCGCCACGCTGCTCGCCGAGGAGGTCTCCCCCGACGCCGTACGGGCCGCCGTGGCCCTCCCCCGCTGGAACGGCACGCTGACCCTGCGCCACCGCGACGGCCACCCCGTACGCGTCCGGCTGCTGGCCCACCGCGGCGCACCGAGCACGGACGGGCCGGGCGACTGGCTGCTGGTCTCCCCGCTCCCGGGCCCTGACGAGCCCACCGGGGACGCCGGGAGCGCCGGGGGCACCGGGAACGCCGGGACCACCGGGACCACCGGGACCCCCGGGAACCCCAAGCCCACCGGGGCCGCCGAGCCGCCCAGCAACATCCAGGACGTCATCGAGCAGACGGAGGACGAGGCCCTGCAGGCACTGGCGTCCCAGCAGTCCCCCTGCCCGGTGGCGATCTACGACGACCTGCTGCGGCTGCGCAAGATCAACGACCAGATGGCCCAGATCATCGGCCTGCCCGAGAAGGAGATCCGCGGCCTGCGGCTGTCGGAGATCGGCGGGCGGCTGGAGAGCGAGGAGCTGGAACGCCACATGGCCGAGGTGCTGCGCACCGGCGAGCGGCGCGTGGTGGAGACACACCGCCGCGTCGGCCGCGAGGCCCACGCCCACGCCTGGTCCGCCCGCCTCGCCCCGCTCAAGACCCCCGACGGCGAGGTGCACGGCGTCTGCCTGGCCGCCCACGACATCACCGAGCAGTACCTGGCCCGGCAGCGGCTGCTGCTGCTCAGCGAGGCCAGCGTCCGTATCGGCACCACGCTCGACGTCACGCGCACCGCCCAGGAGCTGGCCGACGTGGGCATCCCGGGCCTGGCCGACTTCGTCAGCGTCGACCTGCTGGAGCGCCTGGACCAGGACGAGCCGTTCGGCGAGCCGCCGCCCGGCCCGCTCACCGGCCCGGTGGTGCTGCGCCGCGCCGCCCATCAGTCCGTCCTCCCGGGCGCCCCGGAGGCTGTGGTCAAGCTGGGGCAGGTGGACACGTATCCGTCGGACTCCCCGCAGACCGTGTCGCTGACGGCGGGCCACCCCGTCATCATCCCGACGACGGACCCCGCCATGAGGCGCTGGGCGTCCGAGAACGCCGCCCGCGCCACCACACTGCGCGTCCACGGCTTCCACTCGGTCATGTCCGTGCCCATCCGGGCCCGCGGGGTCACCCTGGGCGTGGCCGTCTTCTCCCGCCACACCCGGCCCGACCCGTTCACCCAGGACGACATCCTGCTCGCGGAGGAGATCACCACCAGGGCGGCCGTCTGCCTGGACAACGCGCGCCGCTTCACCCGGGAGCGCGACACCGCCCTGGCCCTCCAGCGCAGCCTGCTGCCCCAGGCGCTGGCCGGGCCCACCGCGGTGGAGGTCGCCTTCCGCTACCAGCCCGCCGGGCCGTACGCGGGGGTGGGCGGCGACTGGTTCGACGTCATCCCGCTCTCCGGGGCGCGGATCGCGCTGGTCGTCGGGGATGTGGTCGGCCACGGCATCCATGCCTCGGCCACGATGGGCCGGCTGCGTACGGCGGTACGCACGCTCGCCGACGTCGACCTGCCGCCCGACGAGCTGCTCACCCACCTCGACGACCTCGTCATCCACCTCTCCGCCGAGGGCGGCGCGGGCGCGCCCACCGGGGACGTCGGCGCCACCTGCCTGTACGCGGTCTACGACCCGGTCGCCCACCGCTGCTCCGTGGCGCGGGCGGGCCATCCGCCGCCGGTCCTGCTGGACCCCGACGGCACGGTGAGCCCCGTCCATGTGCCGGCCGGCCCGCCGCTCGGCGTCGGGGGGCTCCCCTTCGAGGCGATCGAGCTGGACCTGCCCGAGGACACGGTGCTCGCCCTCTACACCGACGGCCTGATCGGCGGCCGGGGCCGCGACCTGGACGCCGGGCTCAGCACCCTCACCGAGGCGCTGGCCCGGCCCGCCCCCTCGCTGGACGCGCGGTGCGAATGCGTGCTGCGGGCGCTGCTCCCCGAGCACGGCGCACCCGACGACGTGGCCCTCCTCCTGGCCCGCACCCGCGGCCTCGACTCCTCGCGCGTGGCGACCTGGGACATCCCCGACGACCCCGCCCTCGTCGCCCGCGCCCGCAGGGACGTCACGGAGCGGCTGCTCGCCTGGGGGCTCGACGAGGCCGTCTTCACCACCGAACTGATCGTCAGCGAGCTGGTCACCAACGCCATGCGGCACGCCACCGCGCCCATCCAGCTACGCCTGATCCACGACCGGACGCTCATCTGCGAGGTCTCCGACGGCAGCAACACCGCGCCCCACCTGCGCCGCGCCCGCGTCTTCGACGAGGGCGGCCGCGGACTGCTCCTGGTCGCCCAGCTCAGCCGCCGCTGGGGCAGCCGCCACTCGGCCACCGGCAAGACGATCTGGGCGGAACAGGCCCTCCCGCCATCCCCTGCCTGACCGCCACCGCAAGGTTTCGGCAAGGGGCCACCAAGGCTTTCGCCCGCGCGGCCGGGCATGCCCCTCCCGTAGCGGACCGCTCCCGTAGCGGACCGCGAGACATACGACCGCGAGAGACGGGGGGGGACGACATGTCCGTGATGGAAAGCCCGGCCGGCGGGTTCGGGGCGCCCGGGCCGAAGTCCGTACACGCAACGGGCTGGGTTGGCGGCGGCGCGGCGGTGGTCGTCGTACGGTCCGCTCTGGGCCCGTACCTGGCGCTGATCACCGAGTGCACAGCGGATGCCTCTCTGTCCGACGGCCATCTACGGGCCGACCTCGGCGGCGCCGCGGACGCGACAACGCTGACGTGCGCCGATGTGCTGTACGGCAGCGTCGGCGACCCCGGGCACGCGGCCCGCGTCCTGCGCCGCTATCCCGGGTGCCTGCTCACCACGGTCCGGGACGCGGACGGCGCGGACGGCGGCGGCCGGTGTGTCGCCCTGGCGCGCGGGGGCGGCGTGCCGGTCGCGGTGACGGCGGCCGGCGGGCCCCCGATCTCCGGGCGGGAGCACGCGCTGATCGCCTCGGTGCTGCACGCGTGGCTGGAGGCGGGCCTGCCGCTCTCGGCGCTGGCCTCGGCGGAGTGGAGCTTCCCATGGCCCGGCCGCGAGCCGGCGGACGAGGCGCCCGGCGCACAGGGCACGCGTTGGGCCGGCGTCGTGCTGTCCCCCTTGTCCCCTCTGCCCCTCCCGCCCCTCCTGCCCCCGCTCGCCGCGAAGGCCATCTGGTGACCAGAGTTGTCCCGATGTCATGCTTCCCTCACGGAGCGTTGCGGACCGGCGGTAAAGGGGAGCGCTGGTGGACTTCGAGATCTCGATCCTGGGACCCGTAGAACTGCGTACGGAGGGCCGCCCCGACCCGCTCGGATCCGCCAAGATCGCACTGATGCTCGCCGCCCTGGCCCTCGACGTGGGCAAACCGGTCGCCCTGGACACCCTGATCGAGCAGCTGTGGGACGGCGATCCGCCCGGCAAGCCACGGGCCAGCCTGCACTCCTGCGCGGCCAAGATCCGCCGGCGGCTGCCGCAGGCCGACGCGCCGGGCAGCCCGTCGCCGCTGATGCAGCGGGCCCACACGTACACCCTGGCCGTGGACCCGGAGGCCGTCGACTGGCACCGCTTCAACCGGCTGGCCGCCCAGGCCCGGTCGCTGTCCGACAGCGGCGACGACGCCCAGGCCCTGGCGCTGCTGCGGCAGGCGGAGGGCCTGTGGCGGGGCGAGCCGCTGGCCGGACTCGGCGGCCTGTGGGCGGAGAACGTCCGCGCGACCCTGCTGGAGGGGCGACTGGCCGCGACCCTCACCCGGATCGCCATCGAGTTCCGCCGGGGGCGCTTCGCGGAGCTGGTGGGCGAGTTGTCGGCGCTGGTCGCCCGGTACCCCACCGACGAGACCCTGATCCGCCACCTCATGGTGGCGGGTTACGGCAGCGGCCGGCAGGCCGACGCGCTGCGCACGTACGATCTCGCGCGGCGCCGCCTCAAGGAGGAGCTGGGCGCCGACCCGGGCGAGGCCCTGTCCCGCGCGCACCGGCTCATCCTGAACCGGGCCCCGGTGAGCGAGCTGCTCACCGACCACGCCCCGACCACCACTGCCGGCGCCACCACGGCCGCCCCGGCCGCCGCCGCCCCGAACAACCTGCCGGGCCACGCCGAACTCGTCGGCCGCCAGAAGGAGATGCGCGCGCTACAGGCCGTCCTCCAGGCACCCGACGAGGGGAGCGCGGTGATCGCGCTCCAGACCATCACCGGCATGGGCGGCGTCGGCAAGAGCCTGCTGGCCCTGCACGCCGCGCGCCGCCTCGCCAAGCGCTTCCCCGCAGGTCAGCTCTACATCGACCTCCAGGCCCACTCCGCCGGCCGGCACCCGCTGACTCCCGAGGCGGCCCTCACCACCCTGCTGCGCCTCCTCGGCGTGCCCGCCACCGCCGTCCCGCACGACCTGAACGAGCTGACGTCCCTGTGGCGCACCATGCTGGCCTCCCGCCGCGCCGTGATCGTGCTGGACGACGCCGCCGGCCCGGAGCAGGTACGCCCGCTGCTCCCCGGCAGCTCCTCCTCGCTGATCATCATCACCAGCCGCCGTCGTCTGGCCGGCCTCCCCGGCGTCCGCCCGCTCTTCCTCGACGTGCTGCCGACGGACGACGCGACCGCCCTCTTCCGGCGGCTGGTGGGGCCCGAACGCAGCCAGGACGCGAACGACGTGGCGAATATCGCCCGGTTGTGCGGCCATTTGCCACTCGCCATCGAACTCGCCGCGGGCCGCATGGTCTCCCGCCCCTCCTGGACGACCTCCCACCTCATTCAACGCCTGTCCCGGGCCCACGGCCGGCTCAATGAAATCCGCGACGTATACACCGACATCGCCCGCGTGTTCGAGATGTCGTACAACACCCTCACGGCCGGGCAGCAAACCGTCTTCCGCCTCCTCGGCCTCCACCTCGCCCCCGAATTCGGCCCGCACTCCGCCGCCGCGCTCTCCGGCCTCCCCCTGGAAGAGACCGAGCGGATCATCGACACACTCTTGGACGCCCACCTCCTTTCCGAACCCGCGCCCGACCGCTACCGCTTCCACGATCTTCTGGGCGAATACGCCCTCACCCTCACAGTCGCCGAGGACACCGAGGAAGACCGCGAACGCGCGGTCCAGCGGCTCATCGATTTCCACCTCAACGCCGCCGCCCAGGCTGACCGCATGATCTACCCCCGCCGAGCCCGCCTGGACCTCCACCTCGCCCCCTCCCCCTGCCCCCTCCCCACCTGGTCCGACGCCCAGGACGCCAAGCGCTGGCTCACCGCCGAACGCACCGCCCTCGTCGCCGCCGAACGCCACGCCCGCACCCACCACCCCGCCCAGGCCGCCCAGTTCGCCCACGTCCTGGCCGGTTTCCTGGACGCCGAGGGCTACTGGGCCGAAGCCCAGCGCATGCACGACCACGCGGCCACCCACTGGCGCACCACCAACAACCCCCGCGCGGAGGCCCGCGCGCTGATCGACCTCAGCGCCACGCTGACCCACTCCGCGCGCTATCCACAGGCAGTGGACTGCGCCCGTCGGGCGCTGACACTCGCGCAGAACCTCCATGACCCAACAGCGGAGGCCGAAGCGGTCCACCTCCTGGGAGTCCTGCACTGGCATCTGGGCCGACTGGACGAGGCGCTCACCTTTCAGCGGGAGGCTCTGGAAATCCGTTCGCGCTCAGACGATCAGTGGCAAGTTGCTCGGTCGCAGAACAATCTGGGCATCACCCTCTTGCACCTGGGCAGCCACCTGTCCGCCAAGGATTCTTTCGAAGCCGCACTCAAAGGATTCCGGGAGGTCGGTGACCACCGAGAGGAATCGCACGTACTGAACAACATGTCGGATCTGTTCCTGAGCACCGGAGACCGGGAATCAGCTCGCCAGGTATTGGAGAATTCGCTCCGCATCAGCATGGCGACGGGAAGCCGCTCGGATCAGGCAGTTGCTCAATTCAATCTGGCCAATATCCTCAACCTTCCAGAAGACCTTGAAGCGGCTCTGGACCTGTACAGGCAAGCCCTTTTCTCGTTCCGGCAGTTAGGTGACAGACGGAATGAATCCATCGCCCTGAACAGCATCGGTTCCGCATTCCACGCGGCGGGAAGAGAGCATGAAGCGGCAGCACACCACAGAAGCGCGCTCGCTCTGGCGAAGGGCATAGGAGCGGCACTCGAAGAGACTCAGGCGTTGCGCTGCCTCGGATTGGCCGAACGCCGGCTGGGGGACCTGCAATCGGCGTCAGACCACCTCGAAGCAGCCCTCGGCCTCGCCCGGCGACTCCGCTTCCCCGAGGAGCAGCGGCGCGCGCTCGACACCCTGACCGACATCCGCTTGCAGCTCAGCATGCGTGAGCGCGCGACGGCCAGCGGGAAGTAAGCATTTGTGATCTCAAAGGCCAGTGGATCTTACCTCACCACGGCGCTCAACCGCCGCGCCACCAGCAAGTTTCACACCTACGAGTGATCCGTTTTGGCAACTAGACGACCATGGTGTTCACTCCTGCGCATGAAGCAAGCGATCATGAAGACCGCAGCCGCTCTGCTGACCGCGACCGCGGTTGTTTTTGTGGCGGCCATCTGCATACCGTCCGCCCCGCCGTGCGCCGTACAGGCCGCCGTCGTCCACAATTCAATTATTTAACCTGTCAGTTCGTGTGTCCGTCGATGACCCGCCTCGCCTCCCGACCAGGCTTCCCTGCCAGTGCCGGAACGTTTACTCACGTCTCTCGCCCAGCCGTCAGGAATGTCGATGCGGGTCGGTGGGAGCGAAGGAGCAAAAGGCCGCCCCGTCGCGCGACGGCGGGTGCTGCCTCTACTCTTCACCATCCGCCGTGCCGGGATCGAGATCACGCACCCACACCTGCGCCGCAGCGAGATCGGGAGCGGTGCCGACTGGTTCGTACCCGAAACCGGTCCACTCCTCCAGAACCCTCGTTTCGCTGGGGTGGAGGTGGCCGGCGCCACCGTGCAGCGGGCGGTGGCGCCGGTACTGGTCCATGGGCGCACGTCGTCTCTTGACGTAGGCAGCGAGCGGGTCGTCGGGGTCGAGAGGTGCGGTGGTAAGGGATGGCTGGTTCGGTGGCCCGGGTCGGCGGTGCTTACCCATGGTTCCGATGGTCTCAGGCCGCGACGGTCGTCGGCCTGGCGGCGGCGAGGTCCTTCGCACGTCCCCGGACCTCTTCGACCGATGTGGTGCGGTAACGGCGGGTGGCGTCCAGCAGACTGTTGAGCCGGGAGGCCACGAGCGTGGAGTCGACGCGGGCAGCGTCGTCCAGCGCCTGCTGGGCAGCGGCGGCGGCCTGCTCGACCTCGTCCTCGTCGAAGAGAGCAGCGGCCCGCCCGGCGCGGTCCATGACGCGGACCCGTTCGAAGCCGGGGGCTCGCAGTTCCAGCGCATCCTGGAAGTAGACGCTCGCGGGACGGTGGGGACGGCCGAGTACGCCGAGATCGCGGGCGGACACGGCACGGGCGCCGGTGTGTTCGGCAGCGTCGAAGTACGCGAGCCACGCAGGCACTTCGCCCAGGCTGTCAGCCAAAAGATCGTCGGCGGCGCTTAGGTGCATCTCGGCTTCGTCCTCGTCACCGAGCGCCGCGTGCACCCGGCCGGTCTGCGAAGCGACCAAAGCCTTCACCGCAGGCCGGTCAGCCTTCGCGGCGGCCACTTCAAGGAGGCCGATGGCATCGCGCCCCTCTTCGAGCGCGACGACGGTGTCGGTGCCGAATCCCTGGTGGGCCCGGTTCAGAGGCCGGGCCGTACCGCCCAACATCCGCTCGGCAGCGAGAATCAACGGGGCTCCAACAGCGAGCTTGAGGGTTTCGCGGCGGTCCATGAACAGGTCCATCTGCGTCCATCCGGCCAAGGTCTGGGCGGCTGCTTCGGTCAGCAGCGGGACCTGGATCGTATCCAGAACTGCTCCGGCGGCCGTGAGGCCGAGATCACCGGGTGTGAGCGGCTGGTCGACCGTCTCGGAAAGCACGGCGGCGAGCACGCTGGGCACCGGCGTGCGGGGACGTTCGCCGTCGATCCAGCGGCGGACGCGGGCGGCGTCCGGGGTGATCTGGCGGTGACCTCGACGAACCGCTTCGGCGGCGACCCGGCGGGCGATCTCGCAGTGGGACAGACCGGTCGCTGCGATCCACAGGGCGAGGTGCGGGTTGTTGGTCCTGCTAGCCATCGATGCTCGCCCTTCCAACACCGAGTCACGGAGCATAACTTTTACGCCACGTTTCGCGACACCTACGCTACTGGTCAGACCCTGTGCGGTGGGCAGATTCTGATCAGGCGGGGCCGTCTGGCTACCCGCCTGATGTGAGGGAAGGGGATTCCGTATGGAGACGCTTGCACCCGAGGCTCCGTGGGCTATGCGGCTGGTCACCGACCGGCTGCCGGCGGCCCCGCCGGCGTACGCGACAGTGACGCTGGACGAGGCCACGCAGACCGCCCGCTACACCGACGCCGCCGGCCAGGTGGTGGAGATGGGCAAGCATGGCACCAACAAGACCAAGGGCACTGCCTCGGTGTCCGGCGGCGGTGACGGACAGACCCCGCAGCCGCAGACCCAGGACGACAACACCACCGACTACGAGTCGGACTGATCAGTGGCTCCCCTCGTTCTGGTCGTCACGTCCCTGGAGGACGTCACCGCCGACCTCGTCATCACCGCGCTGAACGAGCGCGAGGTGCCCGTCGCCCGCATCGATCCGGCCGATATCGGACCCGACCTGACCTTCGGTGCCCACATCGGCGCCGGAGCACCGGTATGGGGTGGGCGGCTGCGTACGGCAAGCCGCGAGGTGGAGCTGGGGGATGTGGCGGCGGTGTACTACCGCCGCCCCACCCCGTACTCCGCCCGCTTCGCCCACCTTCCAGCCCAGCAACGCGAATTCGCCACCGCCGAGGCCCGGCACGGCCTCGGCGGCATCCTGCACAACCTGCGCAGCGCCCGGTACGTGAACCATCCAGCCGCTGTCAGCCGTGCGGACTTCAAGCCCGCCCAACTGCAACGCTTCACCGAACTCGGGCTCACCATCCCGGCGACGCTCATCACCAACGACGCTGAGCAGGCCCGAAAGTTCGCCGCTGAGCACGACCTCATCATCTACAAGCCGTTCCGCGGGCTGCCCGCAAGTGAGGACGGGCACGCTGGAGCGATCTGGGCCCAGCGCGTCGATCCCGGCACCTTCGACGACTCGCTCACCGTAATGCCACACTTGTTCCAGGCCGAGATCCCCAAGAGCGGCGACGCGCGGATCACCGTGGTCGGGCGGCAGGTGTTCGCCAGCCGCGTCGAGGCGCCGGACGGCGCCCTGGACTGGCGTCGAGGCGACTGGAACGACCTCATCCACACACCCATCGGCGTCCCAGCCCCGGTCGAGGCTGCGCTGCACAGCTACCTGGCCTCGTTTGGCCTCGCCTTCGGTTGTTTCGACTTCGCCCTTACCGGGGACGAACACCTGCCTGAATCCTGGACAGCCCTTGAGTGCAATCCGAACGGGCAATGGGGATGGCTGCCCGAAGCCCCAGCCATCACCGAGGCGTTCGCCGACATCCTGAGCGGAAAGGAGGCGACGGCCCATGACCATGCCCGCCAACATTGAGACCGACGCGGCCCGCCTGCGCGAGGCCATGACCAAGTCTCTCACCGCGGATGGCGTGCTCGCCGATCCAGCGTGGTATCACGCGACCGCGACGGTGCCCCGCCACCGGTTCGTGCCCGGCTTCTACCTGCCCGCCGACGAGCGCGACGGGCAGGGGATGACGATGTGGGAGCCGGTTACCGCCGAGCTCGACTACGGCCGGTGGCTGGCCGCCGCATACTCCGACACCACACTGATCACGCAGCTCGACGGCGCCGAAGTGGACTGGAAGCAACCGACCGTCCGGCGCGGCGGGGCCCCGACCTCGTCGTCCACCCTGCCGTCGCTCGTGCTGCGAATGTGGGCGGACGCGGATGTCTCCGAGGATCACACGGTGCTGGAGATCGGCACCGGGACCGGCTACTCCACCGCGCTCGCGTGCGAACGCCTTGGTTCCGCCAACCTCACCAGCATCGAGGTGGACCCGCACCGCCTGGAAGCGGCGGCGAACGCACTGTTCGGCCTGGGCTATACCCCCACACTCGCGGTCGCCGACGGGCTTTACGGCTACTGGCCCGAGGCACCCTTCGACCGGATCGTGGCCGCATGCTCTTTCCGCGCCGTCCCTCCGGCCCTCATCTCCCAGACCCGGCCGGGAGGGAAGATCCTGCTCACCCTCAGCGGCTGGCTCTACGGATACGCCCGTGTCCTGCTGACCGTCGGGGACGACCACACCGCCGAGGGCCAGTTGCTCAGCGGCACCGTCTCCTTCATGTCCGCCCGGACGCACGCCGCCCCCGCGTTCGGGAACCCCGCCCACTGGGCGGCTGGTCTTCCCAAGACGGGCCGCAAGGCGAAGCACAGCCCCGAGCGGATCACCGCCGTCACTGAGGAAGCCTTCCACCTGAGATTCCTCGCCCAAAGCGCCGTGCCGGACGCACAGATGACCACGGTCGGCGAGGCGATACTCCTCGCCGACGTCATCACCGGATCCGCCGCTACCCTCACCCCAGGCGACGGTACGTGGCAGGTGCGACAAAGCGGCCCGGTCAAGCTATGGGACCGCATTGAGACGGTCCTGAGCGCCTACGATGCGGCGGGGCGGCCGGGGCCGGAGACGTTTCGGCTGCACGTCTACGACGGCGGACAGCACCTGCGCCACCCGCACATGCCCGGCCTCCCTCTGCCGATGCCTTAGGCAGGCCGCGGCGTTCCAGGTCCCTCGTCAGCTCGTTGCCGTCCGGCTGGCGGCGCCGGGCTGTCGTGACGGTGAAGGAGCTGATGAAACGTGGCGGAGCCTGTCGGTCGTGTCATGTCGTCGAACGTGCCGAGCTTCGCTGAGCTGTTCCGCGACTGCGAACACTCGGCTGTCCACCTTGAGATGCGCGATACATACGCCGTGGACTACGAGAAGTCCGGCTTCGCGGCGTGGCAGCAGGGTCACCGGCTCAACCCGGACGACCGCGCCTCATGGTGGCGCCCATGGCTCGACCTGGTCTCCGAGACGGTCGCCCGTGGCGTGGCCATCCGGCGCGCCCGGATCGTCTCCGAACCGGTGACCGACTACATCAAGTTCGAGCACAGCGGCACGTTCACCAACATCGAGGCCGGCGAAAAAGTGCGGTGGTTGCCGAGGCGTCGCGCCTCTGATCTTTCCCTGCCCGGCAACGACTTCTGGCTGTATGACGACAGATTGGTCAGGTTCAACCACTTCACCGGCGAGGGCACCTCTCTCGGCGGTGAGATGGTCGATGATCCAGCCGTCGTCGAGCTGTGCTCGTCCGCGTTCGAAGCCGTCTGGGAGCGCGCTACTCCCCACCGGGACTACGAGGTCTGACGAGCCCGTCCGCACCCTGGACAGGTCATGAGCCCGCGCCGCCGACCTGGAACCACACCGCCTTACCAGGGCCGGGCCCGTGGTGGCAGACGCCCCACTCGGTGGCGCAGTTGTCGATGAGAAAGAGTCCTCGGCCGTTTTCGGCCTCTGTTTCCGCCCTGGTGAGAGCGCGCGGCGACGGCATGCCGGGAGCGTCGTCGGTGACGAGGACGCGGAGTGTGCCGAGGGCGGCCCACTCGGCGTAGAGGGTGACGGGTGCCGCGCAACCGCTGCGCCGGCAGGCAGTGACGGCGTTGGTGACGGCCTCCGAGGTGAGGAGGAGGGCCGTGTCGGCGAGGTCGGGGCGATTGGCGGTGTGCAACGCGGTGCGTACGGCTTCGCGGGCGGTGCGGACCCAGTTCGGGTCGGGCGGGAAGACGAGGGAGAAGTCGGCACGGGGGTGCTCTGGGCTCGTGGGCATGTGGCCTCCTTCGGCCAAGGGCCGGACGGCGTGCGCCGGTTGGGCGATTCGTCTTCGACGGTAGAGAGGCAGGTTTCCAGTCTGCAACCCAGATGGCCTGATTCCCCCCAACGAGTGGCTCCCCGCCGCCCCAGACGGGCAGACTGCTGTCGATCACAAGGAGGGCGCCATGGGCCTACGGGCCAACCCGACGCAACGGCAGCGACGACTGGGCCTGGAACTGCGAAGGCTTCGCAACGAGTGCGGCTTGTCGGCAGCAGAAGCGGGAGCCTTCGCAGGACTCGGCTCGCCACACCTCGGGCACATCGAGGCGGGGCGAACAGCCATTCCCGAGGCAAAGCTCCGCGCACTACTTACCGCATATGGTTGCCAGGACGAAACTCTCGTCGAAGGGCTGGTGGCCATGAGTGGGTCAACGGGGAAGGGATGGTGGTCGGACTACCGCCAATCTCCCCTGAAAGACAGCATCCGCGACCTCGCGGAACTGGAATCGACTGCCGTCGCTCATCGCTCGTTCCAGTGGATGTACGTGCCGGGGCTGCTCCAGACGCCGGAGTACGTCCGAGCACTCATCGCCGGTGGCGAGGTCGACGCCACCCCTGGCGAGTTGGACACCTATGTCGAGTTCCGGCTGAAGCGGCAGGAAGTCCTGACGGGAGACCCCCCGCCCGTCTTCCACGCGGTCATCCATGAAGCGGCCTTCCACATGCAGTTCGTGGACACCGAGATCATGCGAGGCCAGATCGAGCACCTGGTGGAGATGGCCAGGCTGCCCAACATCCACATTCAGCTGCTGCCGTTCAGAACGAGCCTTTCGCCCGCGACCCCGGCCACCCCGTTCGTCCTCCTCGAAGCCGAGGCGCCCGAGCTGAACACGGTCTACGTGCAGCACCCCGTGTCATCCGCCTTCCTCGAAGACCAAGCACATCTCACCCAGTACGGCACGGCCTTCGAGCGTCTCAGCGCCGCCGCGCTGCCACCGATTGACCCGGTGCCCGAACAGGAGTCCTATAAGAGGAGCGATTCGCTTAGGCTCGTGCAGCACCTCTTGTACACCCTGTGAGGAGACCTGATGTCCGGGCTCACGTGGCGGAAGTCGAGCTACAGCAGCGGTTTGGGAAGTTCCGAATGCGTCGAGGTCGCGGCGTCGCCCCGAAACCTCATACTCCTCCGGGAGAGCGACGATCCGACCGCCGTCATCACCACCGTCCCGGCGCGGTGGGCCACCTTCGTGCGAGGGGTCAAGCGCGGCGACTTCGACCGACTCCCCCAGTAGCCGACCTGGGCAACGGCCACGGGCCCGCCCTCACGCCGAGGCCTCACGGACCGGGGGTGGGGCGGATCGCGTGGCGTCGCGGGTGGGCAGGAGGGGGCTGTTGTTGCGGAGGAGCCACTGGCGGTATGCGCTGCTCGACCAGGCGGCCTCGACGTAGGAGTCCCTGAGGTCGCGGAAGAGGGCGTCCGCGGTGGCTGGGTCGGCCCGGGAGGCCAGGGAGAGGCGGAGGGTGAGGGGGTCGTCGAGGAGGGGGCGGATGGCGAGGCCCGGGCGGGGGATGGCGGTGGGGCGGCAGGGGGTGACGAGTTCGGCGGAGGCGACGAGGTCGGCCGCGGTGGGGTAGTCGCCGTGGACGATCCGGGGGGTGTGGCCCGCCGTGGTGAAGGCGCGGCGGAGGGCGGCTTCCTGGCCGTCGAGGGCGGGGTCGATCATCCGGAGGTCGGCGGGGAGGTCGGCGAGGGGATCGACGGGGCGGGCGGCGGCGGGGTGGAGGGCGGGGAGGGCGACGAACTGGGGCTCGCGGGCGACGAGGACGCGTCTGTGGACGCCGTCGGGGACGCGCGGTGGGGCGTCTTCGGGCTCGTGGACGAAGGCGACGTCCAGGTGGCCGTCGGAGACCATCCGGAGCAGCGAGTCGGCCCGGACGTCTATGTGGATGGTGGGGTCCGCGTCGGGGAAGCGGGCGCGGAGTCTGCGCAGCCACCCGGCCATGGCCTGGCTGCCCATGCTGCCGACGCGCAGCCGGGCGCCCGTGGTCCGGCCGGCTTCCTGCCTGGCCTCGGTGACGAGGGCGTTCATTTCGGCCACGATGGGGCGGGCCCGGCACAGGACGGAGTGCCCCAGGGGGGTCGGTCGGCTGCCGGTGAGCTCCCGCCAGAACAGCCGGCCGCCGATGGCGTTCTCGATGCGCCTGAGCTGGGTGGTCAAGGAGGGCTGGCTCATGCCCAGCTGGCGGGCGGCCTTCCGTAAGCTGCCGGTGTCGGCGATGGCGCACAGTGCGCGAAGGTGCCTGACCTCGAGCTCCACGGCGTGAGCATAACGGCGTGTCAGGAGGTCACACCAGACACGCAACACCCACGAACCACACATCCCGGGCGCCGAATTGGCGTCCAAGGGACGGCCGGAAAGGCACGGTTGTTCGGGGGTTATGTGATGGTGCTATCGCCAGTTGATATCTCCGCGTGGCGCCGGATCTCGCCAAGACTTCGGGGCACCAAGCGTTCATTCCACGGCCTCGGTCCGCCACCCCACGGGGGCGGCGGCCGGGGCCTGACGGACGATGAGGAGCCCCCCACATGAGATTCTCCACGTCGGCGCTCGTGGCGACGCTGGGCCTCGGCCTGGCCTCGACCCTGTCCGCCGTCCCCGCCTCCGCCGCCGCGCCCGACAGCGGCGCCGTCGGCCACACCGCCACGTCCGCGTACGTCTCCAGCGGCGAGAGCCGCGGCGACACCGACGCCTTCCTGAAGGCAGTGGTCAAGTCGGTGCTGGCCAAGCGCGGCGTGGTGCCCGGCGCGCAGGCCGTCACCGTCACCTACAGCACGAGCAAGGCGCCGACCTTCAAGTCCCAGATAGCCCGCTCCACCCAGATCTGGAACTCCTCGGTGCGCAACGTGCAGCTGAGGGAGGGCAGCAACGCGGACTTCGAGTACCGCGAGGGCAACGACCCCAGCGGCTCGTACGCGAGCACGGACGGCCACGGCAACGGCTACATCTTCCTGGACTACGCGCAGAACAAGCAGTACGACTCCACCCGTGTCACCGCGCACGAGACGGGCCATGTGCTCGGGCTGCCGGACCACTACTCGGGTCCGTGCAGCGAGCTGATGTCGGGCGGCGGGCCGGGGACGTCCTGCAAGAACGCACAGCCCAACGCGGCCGAGATCAGCAGGGTGAACCAGCTGTGGGCCAACGGCCTGGCCGGCCTCGGCGAGACGCTCGAGGTGAACGCCCGGTAGGCCTCGCGCCCACCGAGTCACCCACCGACTCGCCCACCGAGTCACCCACCGACTCGCCCACGGACTCGTCCACCGACTCGTCCAGCACCTCGCCCCCGGCGACTCGCCCCGCGACCCGTACCGCACCCGGCACCCCGCTCCACGCCGGGTGCGGTCCGGTGTCCGCCGGGAGTACCGTAAAGGCCACGAGAGCATTTCGCCGTATACCGGCCGGATTCCCCCGGGCTGGGATCCGGCCCCGTGGGAGTGATCACCATGGAGACCGTCGTCACGGTGGCCGTGATCGTCGCGCTGATCGCCGTGGGCGTCCTGGTGATCCATCGACTCAACGCCCAGCACGGCAGTCGGGTCTCCGCCCTCCGTTACGGCGACACTCCGCCCGGACAGCGCCCCCTGCGCCACCACCGCGCCCTCGCCCGCTGGCGGCCCGGGCGCCGGGCGACCCCGGGCCGGGGGCGGCGGAGCTGAGGCGGCGGTCCGCCGGGAACCGGCGGCCGCGGCCCCCGGGTGGCGCGTCAGTCCTCGCGCAGCGCGTCGGCCAGCGTCGGCACCGGGCACAGTACGTCGAGGAGCCCGCCCACCCGCAGCGTGCGCAGGATCAGGGGGCTGTCGCAGACCACCCGCAGCCGCCCGCCGCGGTCCCGCACCCGGCGGTAGGCGCGGCACACCAGCTCGAGCCCGGAGCAGTCGAAGAAACGGGTCGGGGTCAGGTCGATGACGACGGCGGGGGCCGGCGGGGAGGTGACCCGGTCCAGCTCCAGCCCGATGGACTCCCGCCCGACGATGTCGATCTCGCCATGGAGCTCCACGACGGTGTACCCGCCGACGCCGTACGTACAGGCGCGGGGCGGCGTGCCCCGGTCCGCGCGGACGCCCTCGGGGGCGATGGCGGCAAGCGGGGGCGCCTCCCGGCGGGGAGCGCCTTGCTGCGTCATCGGGAAATCACCTCGGAACGGCACACTGCCCCCTTTCACCATCGTTAGGGTCCCGGAAGCGGGCAGCGTCGGCATCGGGACGGATACCACCGGGGTCCTGGGTGACGTGCCGCGAGCGTAGAGGGGTGACCGCCGGTTACGGAGGTCGGGACCCGATTTTTCCCGGTGTAAATGCGCTCGTGCGAGTGAATTTCTGTTCTTCCTATTGACACCTGTTAGGGACGCGCTTCACGCGAGGGCGCCGTTGCCCCCTCCGGCGCTCACCTCTCCCGACCGCGCGACCGCCAGGGCCAGGTCGTCCACGACCTCGAAGGCGTCCTCGAGCCGGACCATCCGCAGCAGCCGGAGGAACCGCGGGTCGACGATCACCAGCCGCAGCCGCCCGCCCCGCTCCAGCACGCGATTGCGCAACCGGCACAGCAACGACACCCCGGAACAGTCCAGGAAGGTCACCATCCGCAGGTCCAGAACCAGGTTCGGGCGCGCGGGGCGGGCGAGGGAGTCGAGGCGGGCGGAGATCCTCGCCGCGGCCAGGATGTCCAGCTCGCCCGTGATCTCCGCCACCGTGACACCGCCGAGCACGCGCACCCGGACACCGAATGCGGGCCGATCGTCAAGCATGAGTGAAGCCCCCTTGGGCTGAGGGAGGCGCGACCCTGTCAGTACATGACATACCCATCTATCCGCTCACCAGTCAACGAACGGGCGGGCAAGTGTCGTTGGCGTATGTACCCCGGCTGTGTGAACAACCTCCGCCGGGGCCGGACACCCTCTAGGGATCCGGCCGCGCGGCTGGAAAGGCCGAAAGCTCCAGATCTCGGGGCGCAAGATTGGCATCTACCGGCGTGCCCGGTGCCCGTGCGCCCCCACAAGACTGGGGGTGACGTACCCCCGACCGGCCGCCCGCCTCGCCCGCACACCCGGGCAGCGGCCGTGGGGACACCCGCGCGAAGGGGCAGACAGCATGACGGGTTCACGCATAGCGGCCGTCGGCCACTACCAGCCCGCGAGGGTGCTCACCAACGACGACCTGACGGCCCTCGTCGACACCAGCGACGAGTGGATCCGCACCCGGGTCGGGATCCGCACCCGGCGCATCGCCCGCGCCGACGAGACGGTGGACGAGATGGCCGCCGCGGCGGCCGGCAAGGCGCTCGCCGCCAGCGGCCTCACCCCCGCCGACATCGACCTCGTGCTCGTCGCCACCTCCACGGCCATCGACCGCAGCCCCAACATGGCGGCCCGCGTCGCCGCCCGGCTCGGCCTCGGCTCCCCCGTCACCATGGACGTCAACGTGGTGTGCGCCGGCTTCACCCACGCCCTGGCCACCACCGACCACACCATCCGGGCCGGGTCGGCCACCGCCGCCCTGGTCATCGGGGCCGACAAGTTCACCGACACGGCCGACTGGACCGACCGCTCCACCTGCGTCCTGCTCGGCGACGGCGCGGGCGCCGCCGTCGTGGTGGCCGACGAGCAGCCGGACGCGGAGCGCGTCCCGGGCATCGGGCCGGTGGTCTGGGGCTCGGTGCCCGAGATGGGCCACGCGGTGCGGATCGAGGGCACCCCGCCCCGCTTCGCGCAGGAGGGCCAGACCGTCTACCGCTGGGCCACCACCCAGCTGCCCCCCATCGCGCGCGAGGTGTGCGCGCGGGCCGGGATCGCGCCCGAGGAGCTGGCCGGGGTGGTGCTGCACCAGGCGAACCTGCGGATCATCGAGCCGGTCGCGCGCAAGCTCGGCGCGACGAACGCGGTCATCGCGCGCGATGTCGTCGAGTCCGGCAACACCTCGGCGGCCAGCGTGCCCCTCGCGCTGTCCAAGCTGGTCGAGCGGGGGGAGATCGCTCCGGGCGGGCCGGTGCTGCTCTTCGCCTTCGGCGGCAACCTGTCGTACGCGGGGCAGGTCGTCCGCTGCCCCTGAACCCCCTGGGCCTCTGCCCTGAGCCCCCTGGGCCGCTGCCGTTGAGCCCCCTGGGCCGCCCGCGTACGAAGGGCGTGTCGCGTCCGATTCGTTCAAGACCCTCGGGGCCCCGCCTGCCTACGCTGCCCGCATGACAGCACGATTCGACGCGATCGGCCTGGTCGTGACCGACCTGGCCGCCTCACTCGCCTTCTACCGCCGGCTCGGTGTGGACATCCCCGCCGACGCCGACACCCAGCCGCATGTCGAAGCGACCCTGCCGGGCGGGCTGCGCCTGATGTGGGACCCCATCGAGACCGTCCGCTCCTTCGATCCGGACTGGACTCCGGCGACGGGCGGGTCCGGGCGCATCGGGCTGGCCTTCGCGTGCGACAGCCCGGCGGACGTGGACAAGACGTACGCCGAGCTCGTACGGTCCGGCGCGCGCGGCTACAAGGAGCCCTGGGACGCGTTCTGGGGGCACCGCTACGCCACCCTCCTCGACCCGGACGGCAACGGCGTCGACCTGTTCGCGCCCCTGCCGGGCTGACAGGGGCGCGAACAGGGCTGACCGGACTGACGGGCTGACGGGGCTGACGGGGCTGAACGCGGCCGCTACGCCAGCAGCCGGCCCAGCGGCACCCCGGTCAGCGCCTTGACCTCGCGCGCCAGGTGGGCCTGGTCGGCGTACCCGGCCAAGGCCGCGACCTCGGCGAAGGCGGTCCCCGCCCGCGCCTCGTCCAGTGCGCGGTTCAGCCGCAGGACCCGGGCCAGCGTCTTGGGGCCGTAGCCGAACGCGGCGAGCGACCGCCGGTGCAGCTGCCGCTGCCCGAGGCCCACCGCCGCGGCTACCTCCGCCACGCTCCGGCCTCGGGAGAGCCCCGCGAGGACCGCGCCGACCGCCGGGTCGGGCGGCTCCGCGCGGCGCAGCCGCTCCAGCGCGACGGCCTCCAGCGCCCGGCCCGGGCCGCCCGAGCGCCCGCCACCGCCCCGGCCCGGGACAGCGCCCTCGCCTGGGCCGGCGTCCCGGCCCGGGTCAGCGCCCTGACCCGGGTCAGCGCTCCGGGCGGCCTCCTCCGCCAGCCGCTCGGCGAGCCGCCGCACCTCCGCGCCCGGCCACAGCGCGGCCAGGGGCACCCGCTGGTCCCGCAGTTCGTACGCGGGCACACCGAGCACCGCCGGGCCGGTGCCGGGGGCGAACCGCAGCCCGATCCAGCGGGTGCCCGGCGGGCCCTGCGCGAGATGGGCCCGGGTGTCGGGGCCGGCCACGAACAGCGATCCGGCCGCGCCGCCGTCGCTCCCCGCGTCGCTCCAGATCACATCGGTGCAGCCGTCCGGCAGCACCCGCTGCGGCCCGGCCCCGGCGGTACGGGTCCACACCACCGCCCGGCCGCCCAGCGGCAGCGATCCCCACTCCTGGTACAGCACCTCGTTCAGGGCACCTCGCGCAGATACATCGCGCCACAGGAATGGCAGAAGGGCACCGAGTCGTCCGTGGCCCAGATCTCCGCCGGCCGCGTCTCCGCGTCCGGGTCCAGCTCGCGCCCGCACATCGCGGTCGTGCCGCTGCCGCGGACCATGTGCCAGATCTTCACCGGCGCGCCCGCCACCCGCCCCGAGCTGCCCTCCTCGTACTCGGCGCGCATCTCGTGCTGCATGCCGTACACCTCCTGCTCCTCCATGGTCCCGCCCGCCCCGACCGGGCGCCACCGGGGCCCGGGTCCGTAAGTCGCCGGAAGGCGGGGCGCGGCTAGAACACCGACCAGCCGGTCAGCGTCGTGAAGTGGTCCAGGGCCGCCAGCCCGGCCACCGAGTTGCCGCGCGCGTCGAGTCCCGGGCTCCAGACGCACAGCGTGCAGCGGCCCGGTATCACCGCGACGATGCCGCCGCCGACGCCGCTCTTGCCGGGCAGGCCGACGCGGTAGGCGAAGTCGCCCGCGGCGTCGTACGTGCCGCAGGTGAGCATGACCGCGTTGATCCGCTTGGCCTGGCGCGGGGACAGCAGCCGGGAGCCGTCCGCGCGCAGCCCGTGGCGGGCCAGGAAGCCGCCGGCCAGGGCCAGGTCGCGGCAGCTCATCTCGATCGAGCACTGCCAGAAGTAGTGCTCCAGGACGGTGGGGACGGGGTTGTCGAGGTTGCCGTAGCTCGCCATGAAGTGCGCGAGGGCGGCGTTGCGGTCGCCGTGCTCGGACTCGGAGGCGGCGACGACCTGGTCGAAGGCGACGTCGGGGTTGCCGCTCTCGGCGCGCAGGAACTCCAGCATGGTGGTGCTGGCGTCGCCGGTCAGGGTCTGCAGCCGGTCGGTGACGACCAGGGCGCCGGCGTTGATGAACGGGTTGCGGGGGATGCCGTTCTCGTACTCCAGCTGCACCAGGGAGTTGAACGGGTTGCCCGAGGGCTCCCGGCCGACCCGCCGCCAGATCCGCTCGCCGTCCTGTTCGAGGACGAGCGCGAGGCTGAACGCCTTGGAGATGCTCTGCACGGAGAACGGGACCTCCCAGTCGCCGACGCCGGTCACCGTGCCGTCCGCGTCGGCGAGGGCGATGCCGAACCGGCGCGGGTCCACCGAGGCCAGCGCGGGGATGTACTGGGCCGGCTCACCCTGTCCGATCTGTGGTGCGACGTGGGCCGCGACCTCCTCCAGCAAAGACTGGTAGTCCATGGTGCCGTGCTTCTCCTGCGCGTCGTCGAGCGGATCGAACGCACCATAACCGGAGCGCGTCATAACGCTTGCACCAGGGATTCATCACCGACTGTTCTGATGGGTATGCAGGGGGTGACAGTCGGGCCGCGGTGGGCGGCCCCGCACGACGCGAACGGAGGCGGCCATGGCATCACCCATGTCCGCGGAGGACTTTCTGGCGGCCCTGCGGCGGGAGGGCCTGCGGGTGGTGGAGGTCGGGGACTGGCGGCACCACAACAGGAATCACAAGGGTCCCTGGGGCGAGGTGCACGGCGTGATGATCCACCACACGGTCACCTCCGGCACCGATCTGACCGTGCAGATCTGCCGGGACGGCTTCGAGGGGCTGCCCGGCCCGCTGTGCCACGGCGTGATCGCCAAGGACGGCGGTGTCCACCTGGTCGGGTACGGCCGGGCCAACCACGCGGGGCTCGGCGACGACGACGTGCTGCGCGCCGTGATCGCGGAGAAGGCCCTGCCGCCGGCCAACGAGGCGAACACCGACGGCAACCGCCATTTCTACGGCTTCGAGTGCGAAAACCTCGGGGACGGGCAGGACCCCTGGCCGGCGGCCCAGCTGGAGGCGATCGAGCGGGCCGCGGCGGCGATCTGCCGCCATCACGGCTGGACCGAGCGCTCGGTGATCGGCCATCTCGAATGGCAGCCGGGCAAGACGGACCCGCGCGGCTTCACCATGGCCTCCATGCGCGCCCGCATCCACGAGCGGCTGAAGTGACCGGCGGCCCTCATCCGTCCGCGCTCTCCTCGCGGTAGGCCGCCGCCTCCTCCAGGTCCAGCCTGCGCAGCAGCGTCCGCAGCATCTCGTCGTCGATCCGCCGGGCGTCGCGCAGCCTCACGAACACCTCCCGCTCGGCGCTGATCACCTCGCGGGCCAGCCTGCGGTAGATGTCGTCGGCCGACTCCCCCGTCGCCTCGCTCACCCCGCCCAGCCGCTCCCACACCGCGTTGCGCCGCCGCTCCAGGACCGTGCGCAGCCGGTCGGCGAGCGGCTGGGGCAGGGTGTTGCGCTCGTCGGCGAGGAGTTCTTCGAGCCGGGACTCGGCGGCTCGCGACGCCTCGTTCTGCGCCTGCGCCTCCACCAGGGTCTCGGCCTGGGCGTCCCGGCCGGGCAGCGGCAGCCGGCGGATCAGCGGGGGCAGGGTGAGCCCTTGGATGACGAGGGTGCCGATGACGGTGGTGAAGGTCAGGAAGAGGACGAGGTTGCGGGAGGGGAAGGGGTGTCCGCCGTGGACGGTCGCCGGGATGGAGAAGGCGATGGCCAGCGAGACCACGCCGCGCATCCCGGCCCAGCCGACGACGACCGGCGCGGTCCAGTCGGTCTCCGGTTCCCGCTCGCGGACCCGGCGGGACAGCGCCCGGGGCAGGAAGGTCGCGGGGAAGACCCAGAGGAAGCGCACGCCGACGACGACGAGGAAGAGCATGACCGCGTACCAGGCCGCCTCGCCGGCCCCGTACTCCCCCAGGCCCCGCAGCACGACCGGCAGCTGCAGTCCGATCAGCGCGAACACCGCGGACTCCAGCACGAAGGCGATCATCTTCCACACCGCCGACTCCTGGAGCCTGGTGGCGAAGTCCACCTGCCAGGAGTGGTGCCCGAGGTAGAGGCCGACGACGACGACCGCCAGCACGCCCGAGGCGTGGACCTGCTCGGCCGCCCCGTAGGCGACGAAGGGGATGAGCAGCGAGAGGGTGTTCTGCAGCAGGGGGTCGCGCAGGTGGGTGCGCAGCCAGTGCAGCGGCACCATGAGGATGAGGCCGACGCCGACGCCGCCGATGGCGGCGATGGCGAACTCCCGCAGGCCTCCGCCCCAGGTCGCCCCCGCGCCCACCGCCGCGGCGAGCGCCACCTTGTAGGCGGTGATCGCGGTGGCGTCGTTGACCAGGGACTCGCCCTGGAGGACGGTGGTCAGCCGGGAGGGCAGGCCGACCCGCCGGGCGATGGCCGTGGCCGCCACCGCGTCCGGCGGGGCGATGACCGCGCCGAGGACGAGCGCGGCGGTCAGCGGGAGGCCCGGGATCAGCAGATAGGCGATCCAGCCGACGGCGAGCGTCGCGAAGAGCACATACCCGATCGACAGCAGGGCGACGGGGCGGAGGTTGGCGCGCAGGTCCAGGTACGAGCTCTCCAGCGCGGCCGTGTGCAGCAGGGGCGGCAGTACGAGCGGCAGCACGATGTGCGGGTCGAGCGTGTACTCGGGCACCCCGGGCACGTACGAGGCGACCAGCCCGGCGGCGACCAGCAGCAGCGGGGCGGGCACCGGTGTGCGGCGGGCCGCGCCCGCGACGGCCGCGCTGCCCGCGACCAGCACCAACAGTGGCAATACGTCCATGAGCCCGGCCCGTCCCCGATAGTGTCTCGTCGGTTTAGTCTGGCAATCATGAACGAGTGTCCGCATGTTCCCGAGCTGCCGGTGCCCGAGCCGGAGCCGCGGTACGACACCTGCCCGGAGTGCCTTTCCGCCGACAGCCATCCGGTGCAGTTGCGGCTGTGTCTGTCCTGCGGCCACATCGGCTGTTGCGACTCTTCGCCGTTCCAGCACGCCACCGAGCACTTCAAGGAGACCGGACACCCCGTGATGCGCAGCTTCGAGCCGGGGGAGGCCTGGCGCTGGTGCTATGTGGACCAGATGATCGTATAAGAACTGCCGCGCGGTGGGTGCGGCCCGCTAGCCTTCAGCAAGTGATCCGAGAAGCGCCGCCACAAGCGGGGAGAGGGGCGGAGAGGAGCCATGTCACCAGCGGTTCCCGCAACGAAGCGACATCTCTTTCGAATTGAGACCGCAAACCTATAGCCACTGTGCGTACTCATGTGCTTACACTGAGTGATATCGCGGACCTTCGGGTCGGCGTTCACCCATGACGGGGGCCGTGCTTCGTCCGGGCGACACCGAACCGCAGATCGCGATAGCGTCGCAGCCGAACCACGTGCCGCGCCGGTCCGTTACCCCCTCCACCATAAGGGCTCGCGACCGGCGCTCCAATCAGCTCAGCTCAATCAGCTTGTGTCACCTTGGAGGTGAGGGTGTCCCAGATCGCAGGCGAGCCCGGGACCCAGGACTTCGTAGAAGTCCGGCTGCCCGCTGAGGGTGCCTACCTGTCGGTGCTGCGGACGGCCACGGCCGGCCTCGCAGCCCGCTTGGACTTCACCCTCGACGAGATCGAGGATCTGCGCATCGCGGTCGACGAGGCGTGCGCGATCCTGCTGCAGCAAGCCGTGCCCGGCAGTGTGCTGAGCTGCGTCTTCCGCCTGATCGACGACGCGCTGCAGGTGACCGTCTCGGCTCCGACCACCGACGGACGCGCCCCCGAGCGCGACACCTTCGCCTGGACAGTGCTCTCCGCGCTCGCCGGCAAGGTCGACTCGACCGTCGCCGAGGACCGCGCGGTCAGTATCAGCCTGTACAAGGAGCGCGGCGCCGGCCCCGGACAGCCGTGACGGAAAGGGGGGCTCCGTGAGCACCGCATCATCGCGGGGAGTGCGTACCCCGGCCATCCCGCACCCGCAGGCCCGACCGCATCCCGCGGACCCGGAGCCGGCAGGAGACCGATCAGAGCGGGCGGACCACATGGATCAGCATCAGCACGAGCGGCACGAGCGGCTCGATCCGCACGACCGCAGCGGAGCGCGGGCGATGTTCGTCGAGCTGCGGCGGCTGCCGGAGGGCTCCGCGGAGCGCGCCGAGCTGCGCAACAACCTCGTGCGGATGCATCTGCCGCTGGTGGAGCACCTGGCGCGGCGCTTCCGCAACCGCGGCGAGCCGCTGGACGACCTCACCCAGGTCGCCACCATCGGGTTGATCAAGTCCGTGGACCGGTTCGACCCGGACCGCGGTGTGGAGTTCTCCACTTATGCGACGCCGACGGTCGTCGGCGAGATCAAGCGGCACTTCCGTGACAAGGGATGGGCGGTGCGGGTCCCGCGGCGGCTGCAGGAGCTGCGGCTCTCGCTGACCACGGCCACCGCCGAGCTCTCCCAGCGGCACGGCCGCGCCCCCACGGTCCACGAGCTGGCCGAGCATCTGTCCATCTCCGAGGAGGAGGTGCTGGAGGGCCTGGAGTCGGCCAACGCGTACTCCACGCTGTCCCTGGACGTGCCGGACACGGACGACGAGTCCCCGGCGGTCGCGGACACGCTCGGCGCGGAGGACGAGGCCCTGGAGGGCGTCGAGTACCGGGAGTCGCTCAAACCGCTGCTGGAGGATCTGCCGCCGCGCGAGAAGAAGATCCTGCTGCTGCGCTTCTTCGGCAATATGACCCAGTCGCAGATCGCGCAGGAGGTCGGCATCTCTCAGATGCACGTCTCGCGGCTGTTGGCCCGCACCCTCGCGCAGCTGCGGGAGCGGCTGCTGGTGGAGGAGTAGAAGAAGGGGTAGCGGAGCCGGGGGATCAGGCGTCGCGCGGGCCGATGCCCAGCGCCTCCGTCGCCGTCGGGTTGATCAGCAGCGCCAGGACGGCGAGGGCCGCCACGGCGGTGGCCACCCCGACGGCGATCAGCCCGCCGCCGTTGCTCACCAGGGTCCAGGCCACGGGCAGCGCCATGAGCTGAGTGATCATCGCGGGCCCGCGGCTCCACCGCCGGCGCAGCCACAGCCCGCGCGCCGCGGCCAGCGGCAGGGCGGCCAGCGCCAGCACGGTCACCCCGAGCATCTCGGCCTGCCGCGGGCTGTCCGGGTCCCCGGTTACCCCCATGACCAGCACATACACCCCCATGCCGACCAGCACCGCGGCCTCCACGGCGGCGAGCACCGCGGCCGCGGTCAGCCGGGTCGGCCGGGGGCCGGCCGGGACGGCGTCGGCGGCGGCCTGCGAGGCCGCCTTGGCCTGCGCCGCCTTGCCCGTCGTCTTGCCCGTTGCCATGGCCGTCGTCTTGCCCGTGGTCGCCTTGGGAGCGGTCTGGGGAGTCGGCTTCGCCTTGGCGGCCGGCTTTCCCTGGGCGGCCGTCTTCGCGGCCCGCGCGGGCCGTGCCTTCTTGGCGGGGGCGGACTTCTTACTGCTCACCCCAGC
This sequence comes from Streptomyces sparsogenes subsp. cuspidosporus, assembly GCF_039532705.1. Classification (NCBI taxonomy): domain Bacteria; kingdom Bacillati; phylum Actinomycetota; class Actinomycetes; order Kitasatosporales; family Streptomycetaceae; genus Streptomyces; species Streptomyces sparsogenes. Next base: position 71,712 of record NZ_BAAASD010000021.1, read on the forward strand.
AGCCTAGCCGCAGCCGACGCGATCCCGGGCAGGGTCGCGGCCGGACAGGACCGGAGCGGGGCCGGGGGCCGGGATTGTGGGCGGTTCACTACGAGTGGGTAGGCTGCTTCGCATGCGCGCGCTCATCGTGGTCAATCCGGCAGCAACCACCACCAGTGCCCGCACCCGCGACGTCCTGATCCACGCCCTCGCCAGCGATCTGAAGCTGGACGTGGCGACCACGGAGTACCGGGGGCACGCCCGCGACCTGGCCCGGCGGGCCGCGGAGGGGGGCACACACGAACTGGTCGTCGCCCTCGGCGGGGACGGCACGGTCAACGAGGTGGTCAACGGGCTGCTGCACCACGGCCCCGATCCGGACGCGCTCCCCCGTCTGGCCGTCGTCCCGGGCGGTTCCACCAATGTCTTCGCCCGCGCCCTCGGCCTGCCCAACGATGTGGTGGAGGCCACCGGCGCCCTGCTGGACGCGCTGCGGGACGGCACCGAGCGCACCGTGGGCCTCGGGATCGCGGCGGGCACCCCGGGCACCGCGGACGAGTCGGTTCCCGCCCGCTGGTTCACCTTCTGCGCGGGCTTCGGCTTCGACGCGGGCGTGGTCGGCCGGGTCGAACAACAGCGCGAACGCGGCAAACGTTCGACCCACGCGCTTTATATACGCCAGGTGATGCGCCAGTTCCTCAGCGAGCCGAACCGCAGGGACGGGACCATCACCCTCCAGCGCCCCGGCGAGGACCCCGTCGAACAGCTCGTGGTGTCCATCGTCTGCAACACCGCCCCGTGGACGTATCTGGGCAACCGCCCGATCTACGCCCTGCCGGACGCGTCCTTCGACACCGCCCTTGACGTGCTGGGACTCTCCAAACTGTCCACCTCGGCGGCCACCCGCTACGTGTCCCAGCTGCTGACTTCCAGCCCCGAACGGGGGCCCCGCGGCAAGCACGCCGTCTCCCTGCACGACCTGACGGACTTCACCTTGCAATCGCAGGCGCCACTGCCGTTTCAGATGGACGGTGACCACCTGGGACTGCGTACGAGCGTGACGTTCACAGGCGTACGCCGTGCACTGCGTGTGATTGTGTGAGTGAGACCGCAAAAAGTCCTTCCAGTCGAACGTTTAGCCTGGCTTCCACCCAACGGAAGTAGGGCTGTGACAGAGCCGACACCAAGGAATCAAAAAAAACTTTCCGGAAGGGGTTGTATCCGCCGCCGAGGTTTGCGAGTCTCTTCTTGGCGATCGGGACGGCCCCCAGAAGGGCCCCCTTGAGAGCCCGAATCCCCCTCCTCATTCCATGGGACCAACCAGCCCCAACTGGTCGACGTCCCTACTGCTGTCGGGGGGTTCGTGAAAGCGTTCACATTCACAAGCAACCTTTCCGCAACACGAGGAGATGGAGCAGCCATGGACTGGCGTCACAACGCCGTTTGCCGCGAGGAAGACCCCGAGCTGTTCTTCCCCATCGGCAACACCGGTCCTGCGCTGCTGCAGATCGAGGAAGCCAAGGCCGTCTGCCGCCGCTGCCCCGTGATGGAGCAGTGCCTGCAGTGGGCGCTCGAGTCCGGCCAGGACTCCGGCGTCTGGGGTGGACTCAGCGAGGACGAGCGCCGCGCCATGAAGCGCCGTGCCGCTCGCAACCGGGCACGCAACGCCAGCGCCTGACGCCCCCACCCCGTGGCCCCCGAGCCGCAGCGCGCAGTAACCCCGATGCGCACAGCAACGTGAGCTTTGAGCCCCGGACCGGAAACGGTCCGGGGCTCAGTGCTGTGCGCGGCGCGTGAACTGTGCACGCTGTGTGAATTGTGCACGCTGTGTGAATGTGCGCGGAGTGTGAGCCTGCTCCTAGGTGAATCTGCTCGTATGTGCCTCTGCGCGTAAGGGTGTCTGCCCGTAGGGGCGTCTGCTCGGTATGTGAGACGGTGCTCAGTATGTGAGCGGTGTGCTCAAGGTCTCACCCCGGGATTCCCGGGGCACCGGCCCGGGTCAGTGCTTCTTCTCGGCCCGTACGGGGATGTCCAGGACGACACGGGTGCCGCGCTCGGGCGCGGGCACCATGTCGAACCTCCCGCCCAGCTCCCCCTCCACCAGCGTGCGCACGATCTGCAGCCCGAGGTTGCCCGCCCGCTGCGGGTCGAACCCCTCCGGCAGCCCGCGCCCGTCGTCCTGGACGGTGACCAGCAGCCGCCCGTCCGCGCCGGTGCCGCTGCGCACCGCCGCCACCTCGACGGTGCCCATCTCCCCCGGCCCGAAGCCGTGTTCCAGGGCGTTCTGCAACACCTCGGTCAGCACCATGGACAGCGGGGTGGCCACCTCGGCCTCCAGGATCCCGAAGCGGCCGGTGCGCCGGCCGGTGACCTTGCCCGGGGATATCTCGGCGACCATGGCCAGGACCCGGTCGGCTATGTCGTCGAACTCGACCCGCTCGTCCAGGTTCTGGGACAGGGTCTCGTGCACGATCGCGATCGAGCCGACCCTGCGCACCGCCTCGTTGAGCGCCTCCCTGCCCTGGTCGGAATCCATCCGGCGGGCCTGGAGGCGCAGCAGGGCGGCCACGGTCTGGAGGTTGTTCTTCACCCGGTGGTGGATCTCCCGGATGGTGGCGTCCTTGGTGATCAGCTCCCGCTCGCGGCGCCGCAGCTCGGTGACGTCCCGCAGGAGGACCAGCGAACCGATGTGGGTGCCCTTGGGCTTGAGCGGGATGGCCCGGAGCTGGATGACCCCCTCGTTGCCCTCCACCTCGAACTCCCGGGGCGCCCAGCCACTCGCCAGCTTGACCAGCGCCTCGTCCACCGGCCCGCGCACGGGGGCGAGTTCGGCGGTGGTCTGGCCGAGGTGGCAGCCGACCAGGTCGGCGGCCAGGCCGAGTCGGTGGTATGCGGACAGGGCGTTGGGGCTGGCGTACTGGACGACGCCGTCCGCGTCGAGCCGGATCAGGCCGTCGCCCGCGCGGGGCGAGGCGTCCATGTCGACCTGCTGCTCGGGGAAGGGAAACGATCCGGCAGCGATCATCTGGGCGAGGTCGGAGGCGGACTGGAGGTAGGTGAGCTCCAGCCGGCTGGGGGTCCGTACGGTCAGCAGGTTGGTGTTGCGGGCGATCACGCCGAGCACCCGGCCCTCGCGCCGGACCGGGATGGACTCCACCCGGACCGGGACCTCCTCCCGCCACTCGGGGTCGCCCTCGCGGACGATACGGCCCTCGTCGAGGGCGGCGTCGAGCATCGGGCGGCGGCCGCGCGGGGCGAGATGGCCGACCATGTCGTCCTGGTAGGAGGTGGGGCCGGTGTTGGGGCGCATCTGTGCCACCGACACGTAGCGGGTGCCGTCGCGGGTGGGGACCCACAGGACGAGGTCGGCGAAGGACAGGTCGGAGAGCAGCTGCCACTCCGATACCAGCAGGTGGAGCCACTCGAGGTCGGAGTCGCTGAGCGCGGTGTGCTGGCGTACGAGGTCGTTCATGGAGGGCACGTTGTGAGCCTACCCGGACGGGGGTTTTCAGCCTTTCCCCACGGATCCGTGGACAGCCGATACTGGTCTAGTCCAGAATGGGGCGCACTGCGATCTTCCGCTCTCCCCGCACAGGAGGGTGGATCGAGGCACACGGCGCGCTCTGCCCTGACCGCGACGGGGGCCTCAGGTCGGCCGATAGCGGCCGATGCAACTCCGGGCTGCGGTGCCGGGTGGGTTGAGGGTCCCGCCCTGGCGCCGCGGCCCGCGGGTGCCTGTTTTCTTTGCCGCCCTCGCACTGCTCGGCCCCGGGGGGCCTCCCAGGCTTCGGGCGGCTGGCCGGCCTCCGACCGGCGTCCTCTCCCCCATCGTCGTGAACAGACCTCCGCGTGCCAAGCAGAAGGCTCCCGCGCTTCGCGGGGAAGCGCGGGAGCCCGGTGGGGGGTGGCGGCCCTTGAGCAGGGGCTCAGCGGGTCTCGGTGCCCTTCGCCAGGGCCCTGGGCGCGACCAAGCCCAGATGGCCGCCCTCGCATTGCTCGGCCCCGGGGGGGGCCTCCCAAGCTTCGGGCGGCCGGCCGGCCTCCGACCGGCGCCGTCGCTCAGCGGGTCTCGGTGACCTTCGCCAGAGCCCTGGGCGCGTCCGGGTCCTGGCCGCGGGCGATGGTCACCTCGTAGGCGAGCATCTGCAGCGGGAGGATCTCCAGGATCGGCTGGACCTCCTCGGCCACGCCGTCCGTGGGGAGCGCGAAGCCCGCCGAGGCCTTGTCGACCTCGGCCTGGGTGCCGATGACGACCAGGTCCGCGCCGCGGCCGCGCAGCCGCTCCAGGACCGGCTGGAGCGCCTCGCCGCCCTTGCCCTCGGTGACGATCGCGATGACCGGGGAGATGTTGTCGACCATGGCGAGCGGGCCGTGCAGCAGGTCGGCGCCGGAGTAGGACAGGGCGGGGATGTAGCTGGTCTCCATCAGCTTCAGCGCCGCCTCCTTGGCCGTCGGGTAGCCATAGCCGCGCGAGGTGATGACCATGCGCTCGGCGAAGCGGTAGCGGCCGGCGAGCTGCTTGACCTCGTCCTGGCGGTCCAGGATCTGCTGGGCCAGCTCGGGGAGGGCCTTGGCGGCCGCGCCGTCGCCGCCGCGGAGGCCCTCGACGAAGAGGTAGAGGGCGAGCAGCTCGGCGGTGTAGGTCTTGGTCGCGGGGAGCGCGTTCTCCGGGCCGGCCAGCACGTCGATGTGGAACTCGGAGACGGCGGCGAGCGGGGAGCCGGGGTTGTTGGTGACCGCGAGGGTGATCGCGCCGGCCTCGCGGGCGGCCTGGGTGGAGGCGACCAGGTCCGGGGAGCCGCCGGACTGGCTGACCGTGATCACGAGGACGTCGGTCAGGTCCTGCTTCGCCCCGTACGCGGTGGTGGTGGACATGGAGGTGAGGCCACACGGCTTGCCCAGCACCACCTCGAGCAGGTACTTGGCGTACAGCGCCGCGTTGTCGGACGTGCCCCGGGCGGTGAGGAGCACGAAGCGCGGGTTGCGGGCGGCGATCCGCTCGGCGGTCTCGCGGATCCGGGGCGCGCCCTCGTCGAGGATCCGGCGCAGCACCGCGGGCTGCTCGGCCATCTCCCCGGACATGATCCGGCCCGGCTGGTCGCTGTGCTGGGCCGGAGTCGTGGCGGACATGCTGGGTGCCTCCAGTTGGCTGTGCTGTGCCGGCCCGCGGTGCGGGACGAGCTGGGCGGTGGTGTCATCCCCCGGCCACGCCGCCGGTGATGACCTCCGCGGCGGCCAGCCCGCAGACCCGGGCGGCGCCGTGAGTCGCGATGTGCAGCGCTCCGCTCGGCGGTGCCTGGGGCACGCCCATCTCGACGACGACCGTGTCCGGCCGCGCGGCGAGCAGGGCGTCCAGGGCATCGGCCATCCAGGCGTGGCGGTGGACGTCGCGTACCACTGCGACGATCCTACGGTCCGCCGCGTCCGCGAGTACATTTGCGATCAATGCGGGCGCACCTCCGGCTCCGGGCGCACCCCCGTCACCCTGCATGTCCTCGCTGCCGTACGTGGCGGTGGCGGTGCCCGGGAGCAGCCGGGCGAGTTCGGCGGCGACGCCCCAGGGGGTCTCGTCACCGACGGCGATGTTGGCGACGGGGGTGAAGGCGGCGACGAACGCGGGCCCGGTGGGCGGCTGGTAGGGCTGGGCGCCGACGGTGATCCGCAGCGCGCGGCGGGCGGCGCGCAGCCCTGCCTCGGGGGCGGGTGCGATCCCCTCCGCCGCACCCGGCCCCCGGGCGTGGCGCGCCCAGTCGCCCAGGGCGCGCACCCGTGCCGCGGCGTCGGCGAGCCGGGCCTCGGGGAGTTCGCCGGCCCGCACGGCGGCGACCAGCGCGTCGCGCAGCCGCAGCACGGTGTCCTCGTCGGCGAGTCCGCCGCCGACGCAGATGGCGTCGGCGCCGGCGGCGATGGCGAGCACGCTGCCGCGCTCGATGCCGTACGCGGCGGAGATGGCCCGCATCTCCATGCCGTCGGTGACGACGAGCCCTTCGAAGCCGAGGCCGCCTTCGGTGACGGGGGCGCGCAGCAGGCCGTGGAGGGCGGCGGGGCTGAGGGTGGCGGGCCGGGCGGGGTCGAGGGCGGGCAGCAGGATGTGGGCGCTCATCACGGCCTTGGTGCCGGCGGCCACTGCGGCCCGGAAGGGGACCAGTTCGCGGGTGGTGAGGGTGTCGAGGTCGGCGTCGATGCGGGGCAGGGCGTGGTGGGAGTCGACGGCGGTGTCGCCGTGGCCGGGGAAGTGCTTGGTGCAGGCGGCGACCCCGGCGGCCTGGAGGCCCCGGACGTACGCGGCGGTGTGGCGGGCCACGAGGTGCGGGTCGGCGCCGAAGGAGCGTACGCCGATGACCGGGTTGTCGGGGTTGGAGTTGACGTCGGCGGACGGGGCCCAGTTGAGGTTGACCCCGCATTCGGCGAGCCGGCGGCCCAGTTCGCGGGCGACGGTCTGGGTGAGGGCGGTGTCGTCGACGGCGCCGAGCGCCAGGTTGCCGGGGAAGGAGGAGCCGGTGCGCACCTCCATCCGGGTGACGTCGCCGCCCTCCTCGTCGATGGCGACGAGGACGTCGGCGCGCTCGGCCCGCAGCTGGGCGGTGAGGGCGGCGAGCTGCTCGGGTGAGGTGATGTTGCGGCCGAAGAGGCCGACGGAGGCGAGCCCCTCGCCGAGCCGCCGCAGCAGCCAGTCGGGGGCGGTGGTGCCGGTGAAGCCGGGCTGCAGAACGGCGAGGGCGTCCCTGGTGAGGGTGTCCGAGCCGCGTGCGAGGGTCGTCATGGGAAAAGGATCATCCCTTCACAGCGCCGGAAGTGAGACCACCGACCGCCTTGCGTTGCAGGAACAGGAAGAGGAGCAGGATGGGGACGGCGAAGAGCGAGGCGGCCGCCATGGTGGCGCCCCAGTCGTCGCCGAAGACCGTCTGGAAGCTGGACAGCCACAGCGGGAGCGTCTGGGCCTCGGCGTCCTTGTTCAGAATGAGGACGAGCGGGAATTCGTTCCAGGCGGTGATGAAGCCGAACAGCGAGGTGGCCATCAGCCCGGGCGCCAGCAGCGGGAAGATCACCTTCAGGAACGCCTGCGGCCGGGTGCAGCCGTCGACCATCGCCGACTCCTCCAGTTCCCTGGGCACGGCGGCCACGAAGGTGCGGAGGGTGAGGACGGTGAACGGCAGCACCATGACCGTGTAGAAGAGGGTCATCGGGACCAGGCTGTTCAGCATCTCCCCATCGCGGACGATCATGTAGATCGCGATCGTCATGACCTCCCAGGGCGCCATCTGGGCGATCATGAAGACCACCACGAAGCCGCGGCGCCCCTTGAACCGCATCCGGGCGAGGGCGAAGGACGCGAGGAGCGCGATCGCCAGCGAGAGCCCCACCGCCGAGACGGTCACGGTGAAGGAGTTCCCCACCAGGGTCCAGAAGTGGCTGGCGTCCATGGCCGTCCGGAAGTGCTCCCAGGTGGCGTCGGTCGGGAACCAGACAGGGTCCTCGGAGACGATGTCCGAGGTCGGCTTGAAGGCCGTGCTGAACATCCAGTAGACGGGGAAGGCGAAGACCCCGAAGAGGATGACCGCCGTCGCGCCCGGCCACAGCCGTCCGGCCACGGAGCGTTTCACTCGTCCTCCTCATGCTTGAGCACGATCCGAAGGTAGTAGGAGGTCAGGGTCAGCAGGATCACGATGGTCAGCAGCGAGATCGCCGCGCCCATCCCGTAGTGCTGGTTGCCCACGCCCTCGACGAAGGCGTAGACGGGCAGGGTCTCGGTCAGCCGGTCGGGGCCGCCCTCGTTGATCACGAAGACCTGGGGGAAGGCCCGGAAGACCCAGATCACCTCGAGGAAGACGGTCGCGAGCAGGAACGGCTTGAGGAAGGGCAGGGTCACGGAGGTGAAGCGGCGCCAGCCGCCGGCGCCGTCCAGGGCCGCCGCCTCGTACAGCTCGGCGGGGATCGTGGTGGTGGCCGCGTAGAGGTTGATCGCCACGAAGGGGATCGACTGCCAGACGATCAGTACGGTGATGACGAAGAAGGTCGAGAACTGGCCGCCGGTCCAGTTGTAGTCGGCCATCGAGTGCCAGCCGAGCTTGTCCAGGACCCAGTTGACCACCCCGAAACGGGAGGCGAAGAGCCACTGGAAGACGGTGGTGACCGCGATGACCGGCATGGCCCAGGCCAGCACCAGCCCGGTCGACAGCAGCAGCCGCATCTTCTTTCCGAGCCGCGCCAGCAGCAGCCCGATCAGGGTCCCCAGCACCATGATCAGGGCGACGTTGACGGCCGTGAAGACCACCGATCTGACCGTGACCCGCCAGAAGTCCTCGCTGGTCAGCGCCTCGCGGTAGTTCTCGACGCCGTTCCACTCGGTGAGGTGCTGGATCAGCTGGCGCATGTTGAGGTTCTGGAACGACAGCATGCCGTCCTTCACCAGCGGCCAGCCCAGCAGCACCGCGGTGAACGCCAGCGCGGGCAGGAGCAGCAGATAGGGCGCGGCGCCGGTGAGCCGGCCGCGCCCCGGGGCCGCCCCCCGCCCGGTACGGGTGGGGGGTGCCGGGCGGCCGGGGACCCCGGCCCCCGCCGGGCGGCCGGGGTCCTTGCGTGTGGTCGCTACCGCCATGGCGTTACTGCTCCTGGCTGAGGCGCTTGTTCATCTCGTCCTCGACGGACTTGGCCGCCTCCGTCGGTGACTTGCCCTTCAACACGGCGGTCATATAGGTCTTGATCGGGTTCGGGGCGTTCTCCACCGGGGCCCACTCGGGGATCAGCGGGGTGGTGCCGCCGCCCGCGACGGCGGGCGCGGCGGCCTCGGCCGAGGCGTTGCCCTTGAGGTGGGACTGGAGCGACTCCTTGTTGGGGATCACGCCGCCCTCCTTGGCGAGCTGCCCCTCGTAGGTGTCCGACAGCGCGATCTTCAGGAACTCCTTCGCCAGCTCCTGCTTCTTGCTGCCCGCCGCGACCGCGAGGTTGGAGCCGCCGAGGAAGACGCCCTCCGGCTTGTCCGCGGTCTCCCCCGGGATGGTGAAGTAGCCGATGTCCTTCTCGATCTCCGGGTTGGCCTTGACGGCCACGGCCGCCTCATAGCCCATCCCGATGAAGGCGCCGGTCTTGCCCTTGGCGAAGACATCGGCCTGCTGCGGGGTGGCCTCGTCCTTGTCCTTGGGGGCCTTGCTGAAGGACTGGTACTGCTTGTAGATGTCCATGGCCTTGGCGACCTTGGCGTCGGTGAGGTTGGAGACCCACTTGTCGCCGTCCTTCTTGACCAGCTCGGCGCCGGTGCCGATGGCCAGCCCGTCGAAGAAGTACCAGTTCTGGCCGGGCAGGTAGAGCGGCTCGGCGTCCGTCTTCTTCCGGATGGTCTCGAGGTCCTGGAAGAACTCGGCCCGGGTCCTGGGGGTGCCCTTGATCCCGGCCTTGGCCCAGATCTTCTTGTTGTAGAGCACCACCCGGTTGACCGCGTACCAGGGGGCCGCGTACTGCTTGCCCTCGTAGACCGCGGACTTGTTGAGCGAGTCGGCCCAGTCGGCGCCGATCGACTCCTTGAGGTCGGTCAGCTCGGCCAGGCCGCCGGTCTGGGCGTAGGCGGGGGTCTGGGTGTTGCCGATCTCGATGACGTCCGGCGGGTCGGACTCGGAGAGTGCGGTGGTCACCTTCTGCTGGATGCCGTTCCACTGCTGGATCTCCAGCTTCAGCTTGGCACCCGTCTTCTTCTCGAAGGCCGCCTTGACGTCCTTCGTCCAGCCGTCGGGGGTGGATCCGTTCATCGCCCAGACGGTCAGCGTCTCGCCTTTGAAGCCGTCCGTTCCGGCCCTCTCGTCGTCGTCGCCGGACCCGCAGGCCGCGACGGTCACCAGCATCGCCGCGACACCCGTCGCCGCTAACAGCCCACGCTTCACCAGCACACTCCTCAAAGGACCGGAAGAGAGGTTTAATGGTTTAGACCAGTGCCCGCAGCTTGGCCTAGACCTTTGGGGGTGTCAAGGGTGTCCGCGAAGCTCCCGTCGGCTCCGTTACCGGACCGACACCTGACGACATCACGGCTGAGCAGCCGCCCGGGGCCAGGGCCGTGCCACGATGTGAGCCGCTGAAAACGGAGGAGCCGGTGACGGCAGCAGACCAGGAGTCGGAAGGGCGCGCGATGGAGACCGAGGGGGCAACGGCGGCCGTGGCCACGACGGCGGCCGAGGGCGGCAACAGCTCCGGCGCCACGCGCACCGCGCGCGTGCCCAAGTACTACCGCCTGAAGCGGCACTTGCTGGAAATCACCGAGACCCTGCCCCCCGGCACCCCGGTCCCCCCCGAACGCACCCTCGCCTCCGAGTTCGACACCTCCCGCACCACCGTGCGCCAGGCGCTCCAGGAACTGGTCGTCGAGGGACGGCTGGAGCGGATCCAGGGCAAGGGCACCTTCGTGGCCAAGCCCAAGGTCGCCCAGGCCCTCCAGCTCACCTCCTACACCGAGGACATGAAGGCCCAGGGCCTGGAACCCACCTCCCAGCTCCTCGACATCGGCTACGTCACCGCCGACGACCGGCTCGCCGGGCTCCTGGACATCTCGGCCGGCGGCCGGGTGCTGCGCATCGAGCGGCTGCGGCTGGCCAGCGGCGAGCCGATGGCCATCGAGACCACCCACCTGTCGGCCAAGCGCTTCCCCGCGCTGCGCCGCAGCCTGGTCAAGTACTCCTCCCTCTACACCGCCCTGGCCGAGGTGTACGGCGTCCACCTCGCGGAGGCCGAGGAGACCATCGAGACCTCGCTGGCCACCCCGCGCGAGGCGGGGCTACTGGGCACGGACGTGGGGCTGCCGATGCTGATGCTCTCGCGCCACTCGCTGGACGCGGCCGGCGAGCCGGTGGAGTGGGTGCGCTCGGTCTACCGCGGGGACCGCTACAAGTTCGTGGCCCGGCTGAAGCGGCCGAACGACTGAGGCCGCGCCACCCCGGTCGCGCCCGATGGCCTCACGCCCGGTGGCCTCACGCCCGGCGGCCTCACGCCCGGCGGCCTCACGCCCGGCGGCCTTATCTTTCCCATACCGATATACGGACGGGTAGTGACGTCCGCCGGACCTCTGGCTTAGATTTCCTGCGCATTAAGCAAATGATCAGTCTCGCTCGCAGGTGCTCAGCCGCGGGGACGGAGCAGAGCCCATGTCAGAAACATCCGGCACGCAAGGCAGGAGACCGGCCGTCACGCCCTCGCGCGTCGTGGCCGCGCTGTGCCTGATCGCCCCCTTTGTGGCGATGCTGTGGGTCGGCTCGTACGCCAGGATCGAGCCCACCTTCATCGGCATCCCGTTCTTCTACTGGTACCAGATGCTCTGGGTGCCCGTATCGGCGCTGCTGACGACGGTCGCGTACATCCTGGTCCGCCGTGAGAAGCGGGCACGGCAAGCGGCGGAGCGGGCGGGCACGGCCGACAACGGAGGTGCGGCGTAATGGACGGCGTGAACGGCGTCGCACTCGGCGTTTTCATCTTCTTCTTCCTGGCCGTCACGGTCATGGGCTTCATGGCCGCGCGCTGGCGGGCGGCCGAGAACGCCAACAACCTCGACGAGTGGGGCCTGGGCGGCCGCAGCTTCGGCACCTGGATCACCTGGTTCCTGCTCGGCGGCGACCTCTACACCGCGTACACCTTCGTCGCCGTCCCGGCGGCCATCTACGCGGCGGGTGCCTCCGGCTTCTTCGCCGTCCCGTACACCATCCTGGTCTACCCGCTGATCTTCCTCTTCCTGCCCCGGCTCTGGTCGGTGTCGCACAAGCACGGGTACGTCACCACCTCGGACTTCGTCCGCGGCCGCTTCGGCTCCAAGGGCCTGTCCCTGGCCGTCGCGATCACCGGCATCCTCGCCACCATGCCGTACATCGCCCTCCAGCTCGTCGGCATCCAGGCCGTGCTGGACGTGATGGGCGTGGGCGGCGGCGAGAACACCAACTGGTTCATCAAGGACCTGCCGCTGCTGATCGCCTTCGGCGTGCTCGCCGCGTACACCTACTCCTCGGGTCTGCGCGCCCCCGCGCTCATCGCCTTCGTCAAGGACGCGCTGATCTACATCGTCATCGCGGTGGCGATCATCTACATCCCGATCAAGCTGGGCGGCTTCGACGACATCTTCGCCAAGGCGGGCGACTGGCTCTCCGGGGAGAACCCGAAGACCGGGGCGCCGCGCGGCGCGCTGGCCAGCGGGGAAAAGGCCCAGTGGGCGTACGCCACGCTCGCCCTCGGCTCGGCCCTCGCGCTGTTCATGTACCCGCACTCGATCACCGCGACGCTCTCCAGCCGCAGCCGCGAGGTGATCCGCCGCAACACCACGATCCTGCCGCTCTACTCCCTGATGCTGGGCCTGCTGGCGCTGCTCGGCTTCATGGCCATCGCGGCGGGGGTGAAGGTGCAGAACGGGCAGCTCGCCATTCCGCAGCTGTTCGAGAACATGTTCCCGGACTGGTTCACCGGCGTGGCCTTCGCGGCCATCGGCATCGGCGCGCTGGTCCCCGCGGCCATCATGTCCATCGCCGCGGCGAACCTCTTCACCCGCAACATCTACAAGGACTTCCTGAAGCCCGACGCCACGCCCGAGCAGGAGACCAAGGTCTCCAAGCTGGTCTCGCTGCTGGTCAAGGTCGGCGCGCTGATCTTCGTCCTCGGTATGGACAAGTCGGTCGCGATCAACTTCCAGCTGCTGGGCGGCGTCTGGATCCTCCAGACCTTCCCGGCCCTGGTGGGCGGCCTGTTCACCCGCTGGTTCCACCGCTGGGCGCTGCTGGCCGGCTGGGCCGTCGGCATGGTCTACGGCACCTGGAAGGCGTACGACACGCCGAGCGCCACCCAGAAGCACTTCGGCAACCTCGCGAACATCCCCGGCATCGGTGAGATCGGCTACATCGGCTTCACCGCCTTCGTGCTGAACGTCGTCGTGGTGGTCGTCCTCACCCTCGTCCTGCGGGCCGTCAAGGCCCCGGCCGGCATCGACGAGACCTCGCCGGCCGACTACAAGGCGGACGCGGGCGACCCGGGCGTCCAGGTCGAGCTGCCCCCGGCCACGGCGGGCGCCCCCGGCGGCCACTGACCCCCCTGCTTCCGCACCGCGACGGGCCGTCGTCCCCCTCATCGGGGGCGGCGGCCCGTTCGTGTGGTCGCGGAACGCGGGGGTGCCGGGCACGGGGTGCGGCGTGCGGGGTGCGGGGGCTTACGGGTGGTACTTCTCCTCGATCCTCTCGGCACCGGCGGACTTGGTGCTCAAGGTGACGCGGACGGTCACGCTGCCGGTCTTCGCGGCCTTCTCCACGTCGTCCACGGTGCACTTCGCGGTGCCGTAGCCGTCCGCGCCGAGGGACACCCTGCCGGGGTCGTCGGCGCAGATCGCGGCCGCGCCACGGATCTGCGTGGCGTTGGCGACGAAGAATGCCTGGTCGGTGCTGCCGTCATCGGGGTGGACGAGCAGCTTGCCGGGCGCGAGGTACTTCAGCTTGCCGACGAAGGTGCGGTGGTTGCCCGCGTTGGCGACGCCACCGCCGCCGGTGGAGGCGGACCCGTCATCGGTGCCGCCGCCCTTCTGGCTCTGCGAGCCGGAGCCGTCCGAGGAGGAACCTCCCGTGGAGGAACCCCCCTTGGCGGAGCCGCCCGTGGACTGGTCCGTGGACCCGCCCGAGGCCGAGGTGTCCTGTGAGGTGTCCTGCGAGGCGTCCTGCGAGGCGGAGGAGGCCGGGGAACCGGCGGACTTCGAGTCCTCGGGACCGCAGGCCGTGGCCCCCAGCCCCAGCGCCGCGGCGGCGACGAGGGCGGCGGCGATGCGGCGGCCGGCGCGGCCGCGGAAGCGCTTGGTGGTGGCGGTGTTCATGGTGTTGCTCCTGTTGTTCTGTTCTCGTGTCTCGCTCCCGGACAACATCAGCTTCGAAGATCGGATTGGCGTTCTGCTAACGGGCGGCTAATGCGGTGGTGGCAGGGGACAGACGTGGCCGCGCCCCCGCCCGGGGCCCCGCCCGTGGACGGCGCGAGCCTCACCCGCCTGGTCGCCCCGGTCGCCCCAGCCGGTCAGGAAGGTGACCGTCTCGGCGAGCGGAGCCCGGTCCGTACGGGCGGGGCGCGCGGAGGCGTCCTCGAACCCGATCGACATGCCGCAGAACAGGATGAGCCTTTCCGGGGGCGACACGACCTCCGCGACGGTCGCCCGGTACACCGACCACGCCATCTGCGCGCAGCTGTGCAGCCCTTCCGCCCGCAGGAGCAGCATCACGGTCTGCAGATACATCCCGGCATCGGCCCACTGCGCCCGGCCCATCCGGCGGTCGAGGTAGCAGAGCAGGAGAGCCGGTGCGCCGAAACAGTCCCAGTTCGCGGCGACGGCCCTCGCGCGGGCCCGCTCGTCCCCCCGGGGCACGCCGAGCGCGGCGTAGCGCTGCTCGGCGGCGGCGGCCCGGCGCTCGCGGTACGGGCTCTCCAGCTCGGGCGGGTACATGGCGTATTCGCGCTCGTCCCCGGGATCGCCCGAGGCCACGCGCTCTGCGACGCGCTTCTTGAGCTCGGCGAGGGGCGCGCCGGTCAGTACGTACGTGTTCCACGGCTGCAGATTCCCTCCGGACGGTGATCGGGCAGCGGCGTGCAGCACGCGTTCGAGCACCTCCCTCGGGACGGGCTCGTCCGTGAACCCGCGTACCGCCCGTCGGCTCGCGACCGCCTCGTAGACGTCCACCAGCGATGACCTCCCATGTCGTGGGGCTCCTCTACTGTGTTGACGGACGAGGACGGGGAGAGGTGACCGGTGCACGCGCAGGACGGACCCGCCGGCGGATTCACCGACGGATTCGAGGCGCATCGCGACCGTCTGCGATCGGTCGCCCACCGCATGCTCGGATCGTTCAGCGAGGCGGAGGACGCCGTTCAGGAAGCGTGGCTGCGGCTGGCCCGTGGCGGCACGGACGACGTGGAGAACCTGGGCGGCTGGCTGACGACCGTCGTGTCCCGGATCTGCCTCGACATGCTGCGCTCCCGGGCGTCACGGCGAGAGGAACTCACCGGCCACCGGGTACCCGACGAGGACCCGGACCCCGGCCGCGAGCGGAGCGGCGACCCGGAACAAGAGGCGCTGCTGGTCGAGTCGGTCGGTCGCGCCCTGCTGGTCGTGCTGGACAGGCTGGGCCCGGCCGAACGGGTCGCCTTCGTGCTGCACGACATGTTCGCCGTGCCGTTCGACGAGATCGCGCCCATCGTCGACCGCTCCCCCGCCACCACCAAGAAGCTCGCCAGCCGCGCCCGCCAGAAAGTGCGGGGGGCCGCTCCCGCTCTCCCCGGCGGGGAACTCGCCCGGCAGCGGCGCGTGGTCGAGGCGTTCCTGACCGCTTCGCGGAACGGCGACATCGACGGCGTCCTCGCGGTTCTGGCCCCCGATGTCGTACGCCGGGCCGACCGGACCGCCGTTCCCCCGGACCGCCCCGGCGAGATCCGCGGCGCGCGGGCCGTGGCGGAGGAGATCGCCGCCTTCGGGCGGAACTCCCGCTTCGCGGAGCCGGCGCTGGTGGGCGGCGCCGTCGGAATCGTCGTCGCGCCACAGGGCCGGCTGCGGCTCGTGGTCGCGGTCACCGTCGTCGGCGAGCGGATCACCGCGTACGAGCTGATCGCCGATCCGGGCCGACTCCACCGGCTGGACCTGGGCGTCCTCGACGCGGTGACCGCCGCCGCCGAGCCGGGACCGCCGGGCCGGATCAGCCCGGCCGGCGGAGACCCGCGATGAGGAGCCCGACCAGTCGGCGTGCGCTGTAGCGGGGATTGCCGCCCTCGCCCGCGCAGAGGTTTCCGACGCCGCGCATGAGTTCGTAGGCGTCCATGCCGGAGCGGATCTCGCCCGCGTCGGCCGCCGCGTCGAGCAGCCGGGCGCATACGGGCACGAGCCGCTCGATGAAGTAGGAGTGCAGGGGGCCGAAGCCGGGGTCGTCGGACTGGAGGACGAGGGCGAGTCCGTGTTTGGTGACCAGGAAATCGACGAAGAGGTCGATCCACCGTTCCAGCGCGGCGTACGGGGTCTCGCCGCTCTCCAGGAGGGACGGGCCCGCGTCGGCGAGGGCCTCCACCTGGTGCCGATAGACGGCGACGATGAGATCCGCGCGCGTCGGGAAGTGGCGGTAGATCGTGGCCGTCCCAACACCGGCCTCCGCCGCGATGTCGCGGATCGGCGCCTCCACGCCCGATGCGACGAACACCTTGGCGGCCGCGTCGAGCAGCGCCTCCTCGTTGCGTCGCGCGTCCGCCCGCTTGGGCCTGGGCGCGCGTCCCGCGCCCCGGTCGCTGCCGCTCACCGCACCGTCCCCTTCGTTCCCGGACTCTTCACTGCCGGACTCTTCACTGCCGATCTTTTCACTATCGGCCTTTCCTAAACGGGACACCGTCCCGTATATTCGAACCGGGACATCGTCCCGTTTCCCGTTTCCCCTCATGGTGGCAGACCCCTGCGCGCCGCCGGAAGGACGCTCTCTCCATGACCGCATCAGACATGGCCCTGCCCGCACCCTCCCCCCTCGTCTCGGTGAAGCCGATAGCGCTGGAGGCACCGGGCCGTGGCAAGGACCTGCGCGTGAGAATCTCGGCGCCGACGACGGGGGACGACCTGCCGGTCATCGTCTTCTCCCACGGTTTCGGCTCCTCGCTGGACGGCTACGGCCCCCTGGCCGACTTCTGGGCCGCTCACGGCTTCGTGGTGATCCAGCCCACCCACCTCGACTCCCGAACCGTGGGCCTCCCCCAGGACGACCCCCGCACACCCCGGATCTGGCACCTCCGCGTCGAGGACATGAAGCGCGTCCTCGACCAGCTCGACCTGCTGGAAGCCGCCGTGCCCGGCCTCGCCGGCCGCCTCGACCGAAGCCGTGTCGCCGCCGCCGGACACTCCTTCGGCGGTCAGACGGCGAGCATCCTGCTCGGCGCGCGCATCCTCGATCCGGTGAGCGGGGAGGAAGAGGACCTGTCCGACCCCCGGATCACGGCGGGCGTACTGCTCGCCACCGCCGGAAAGGGCGGAGCCGACCTGTCGCCGTTCGCGGCCGAACACTTCCCGTTCATGAACCCGAACTTCACCCACATGACCGCGCCGACCCTCGTGGTCGCCGGGGACAAGGACGACTCCCACCTGTCCGTCAGGGGCCCGGAGTGGTTCGCCGACCCGTACGTCCTGAGCCCGGGCGACAAGAGCCTGCTCACCCTGTTCGGGGCGGAACACTCGCTCGGCGGCGTCGCCGGCTACGAGGTCCGGGAAACGACGGACGAGAACCCCGAGCGGGTCGCCCTGCTCCAGCGGATCACCTGGGCCTACCTGCGCCACGCGCTCGGCGTCGAGGACGCCAGTTGGGCGGCGGCGCGGAAGGAACTGTCGGAACTGCCGGAGAGCGCCGCGCCCATGGGCCGGATCGAATCCAAGTCGGGCCGGACGGCCGGTCAAGCGGCGATCTCGTAGGCGGCGCAGGGCGGCGGCGCGAGTTCGAACCAGAGCAGCTTGCCGCTGACCCCGAAGAGCCCGTCCGCGAGGGTGTAACCGCCCCAGTTGTCCGCGCAGATCCGCACGATGAGCAGCCCGCGTCCGTACGTGGCCTCGGTGTTCGCGGACGCCTCCGCGAGGGCGGCCGAGCGGTCGAAGAGGGCCGGGGGCTTGTCGAAGGGTGGTGGGATGTCCGGGTTGGTGTCCCAGACGCTGATGCGGAGACGGCCCTCTTCGATGGCGCGGATCCGCATTTCCGCCGGGCCGGTGGTGTGGCGGTAGGCGTTGGTGACCATCTCGCTGGCCACGAGGGTTGCGGGGTCGGCGAGTTCGCCCATGCCGTGGCGGGCGAGGACGGCGCGCAGGGTGGTGCGGGCGATGGCGGCGGCGCGGGGGTCGTGGGGCAGGCGGAGCGAGTACGACCAGGGGTTTTCCGGGTTCTCCAGGCTCTCCGGGGATACGTTGGCCATGGAAGTCTCCCGTCTGGAGGAGGGGTTGGCTGTGTTCCGGCTCACACCGTAGCCGCACTCACCTAAGGTATTCGACGGCATCAGTCGAAGTGCTTGGATACACCACTCGTGTGAGTGACGCGTCTGTTGCTGGTGAGCAGAGAGAATCGGCAGATGGTCCAGAGAAGTGTCCCGACAGCCCGTCAACTCCGCCTCGGAACCGAGCTTCGCAGGCTCCGCGAGCGCGCCGGCTTGTCGTCGACCGAGGCCGGGCGCCTGCTCGGCACCAACCAGACGACGATCAGCAACATCGAGGCGAGCCGGTTCGGCGTGAGTGCGGACCGTCTGCGAGCACTGGCCCGCAACTACCGCTGCGCTGACGACGCGCTGATCACGGCGCTCATCGACATGGCGGCGGAGCGCAAGCGGGGATGGTGGGAGGAGTACCGCGAGACCCTCCACGCCGGATTGCTCGACCTGGCCGAGCTGGAACACCACGCCGTCGAGCTGCGCACCGCCTACGTGGCGCACATGCCCGGTCTGCTGCAGACCGTCGACCACGCGCGGGAGATCTTCCGCCAGGCAGTGCCGCCGTTGTCGCCGCCGGACGTCGAGCACCACGTCTCCCACCGCATCAAACGGCAGGCCATTCTGTATCGCGAGAAGCCCACGCCATATACGGCCATCGTCCACGAGGCCGCCCTGCGCATGCGCTTCGGCGGACCGGAGATCGCACGAGGGCAGCTGCAGCACGTCCTCGACATGAGCGAACAGCCTCACATCAAGGTGCTGGTGATTCCCTTCGAGGCGGGGTCCTTCCCCGGCTCGGGACAGTCGATCCTCTACGCGGTCGGTCCCGTCCCGCAACTGGACACCGTGCAGCTCGATACGGAGCATGGCTCCGAACTGGTGGACGCACCCGCGCCGTTGGAGAGGTACCGCGTCGTGCTGGACCGTATGGAGGCGGTCGCGCTCACCGAGCGCGAGTCGCGTGACCTCATCCAGAACATCATCCGCAGCCTGAAAGGTGAATGACTTGTCCGCTCGCGATTGGCAGAAGTCCTCGTACAGCGCTCAAGGCAACGCCTGCCTCTACGTCTCATCGACCGACGACGCCACCATCCGACTCCGCGAGAGCGACGACCCCGACACCACCCTCACCACCACCCCCACCACCCTCCGCGCCTTCATACGCAGCGCCAAAGCAGGCCGCCTCGACCACCTCGCCAAGGGCTGACCGGGGCTGCTCCCGGGTTTGCGGTGAGTATGGGACAGCGACACGCCATCACGTCGGCGTGTCGCTGTCTCATACTCACCACAAACGCACCGAACCACAGTCTGAAAGGTGAATGAGTTGGCAGCACGTGATTGGAAGAAGTCCTCCTTCAGCGGGGAAGGCAACGCCTGCCTCTACCTCTCCTCCACCGACGACGCCACCATCCGCCTCCGCGAGAGCGACGACCCCCACACCATCCTCACCACCACCCCCACCGCCCTGCGCGCCTTCATACGCAGCGCCAAAGCGGGCCACCTCGACCACCTCGCCAAGGGCTGAGCGAGGCTGTCACCCGCGTGGGGCACACTGCGCGTATGGACATCACGATCAGGCGGGCGCGGGACGAGGAGCTGGACGGCGTCGGGGAGCTGACCGCGCAGGCGTACCTGGGGGACGGGCTGCTGGCCTTCGAGGACAGCGACGCGTATCTGGGCGAGCTGCGCGACGCCCGGCGGCGGGCCGAGCTGGCGGAGGTGCTGGTCGCGGCCGACGCGGGGAGTGACGAGGTGCTGGGGGCGGTGGCGTTCGCGGTGCACGGTGGGGCGTACGCGGAGCTGGCGCGGGAGGGGGAGGGGGAATTCCGGATGCTCGCCGTGCGGCCCGAGGCGCGGCGGCGGGGGGCGGCGGAGGCGCTGGTGCGGGCGTGTCTGGAGCGGGGGCGGGAGCTGGGGCTTGCGCGGATCGTGATATCCAGCCAGCAGCAGATGACCGCCGCCCACCGGCTGTACCGGCGGCTGGGGTTCGTACGGGCGCCGGAGCGGGACTGGGAGCCGATACCGGGGATCACGCTGTGGGCGTTCAGCGTGGAGCTGGGAGCGCCGGCCCCCCGCACCTCTTCCGCCAACAGCAGCAGCGGCGGCGACACTGGAGGTGTCACCGATCGGTGACATCCCCGAGGTGACTTCGAGGTCAGGAGCCCCTTAGGGTGGCGCGTACCCATCAAAGCCAGTTCGGCTTGATTCTGCCTTTCCCACGGGGGTAATCCATGCATCGCCACTCCGTGCGCCTTGTCGCCGTCGCCGCGGTCGGACTGTTGGCCCTGACCGGCTGCGGGAAGAAGGGCAGGCACAGCGACGGGGGTGGCTTTGTCTCCGGTGGCCTCGGCGGCGGTGTGCCGTCCGGGGCCAGCGGGGTGCCGACCGACCTGCCCTCGGGTATGCCCACCGATCTCCCCACGGACCTGCCGTCGGGCGCCCCCTCGGGCGCCCCGTCGTACGGCAGCCCGTCGTCCACCCCCACCACGCTGGGGCCCTACGACCCGGAGGGGCTGGACGAGACCGACGGGAGCAACTGCTACTTCGACCCGTCGGCCGGTCAGCTGTCGTACGACGTCACCGTCACCAACGACGACACGGCGCGGAACTACAGCTACAGCATCGCGGTGAGCTGGAACGATCCGTCCGGCGGGCTCATCGGATACCGCCACAAGTACGTGACGGTGCTGGCGAACTCCACCAAGAAGATCACGATGACGGACACCACCAGCTACACCAAGCGGACGTCCATCACCTGCCAGATCAGCGCGGCGGACAAGACCCCCGCGTCCTGAGCCGAGGAGCCTCAGGAGGCCGGGTTGTCGGCGTGGGTGAGGGTTTCCCAGGCGACGAAGAGGTTGTTCGTGCCGGCGGGGCGCTGCTGTTCGGTGAGCTTCTGGGTGTTGTCCATGGGGTAGCCGAGGCGGTTGTGCAGGGCGTTGAAGCCGACCTCGGTGACGGGGCCCAGGCCGCGCTTCACCGTGCCGCCGCACAGCCAGGAGGGCACGGCGGTGCCGAGTTCGTACTTGGCCTGGAAGCCGAGCGCCTGGCGGAGGCGTTCGCCGACCTTCGGGTAGAGGTCCTCGCCCTGGATGCGGGAGGTCTCCGCGACGTGTGAGATCGCGGAGATGCCGTAGCCGGTGTGGGTGAAGTCCCGGCAGGTCTCCTGGGTCAGGCCGGTCACGAATGTGGACTGGCCCTGCCAGTACTTGACGATCTCGTCCTTGGTGTCCAGGCCGCTGCCCGGGACGGTCTTGGGGAGGGCGCCGTCGGATTCGAGGTAGACGTAGGCCTGGGTCCGGTTCAGATAGCGGGCGACCGCCTTGTCGTAGCTGGTGCGGTCGTCGAGGAAGACGGAGATGCCGACGGCGGCCTCCATCATGGACAGCTCCCAGTTGCCGTTGCTGTGGGAGCCGTTGATCACCTTCGGTAGGTAGACGTTGCGCAGCATGGTCGCGAAGCGGTTCACGTTCGGCCAGCTGGTGTAGGTGTAGCGGATGATCTCCGCGGCGCGCGGCCACACGGATCCGGCCCAGCCGGTCTGGAGGGGGGCGTTGCTGTTGGTGTGGTCGGTGATCGTGGCCGACCAGGCGTCCATGATCTGGACCGCCTTCTTCGCGTAGCGGTCGTCGCGGGTGATGTACCAGGCCAGGGCGTGGGTGTAGGCGGCGATGGCGTCCTGCCGCTCGTCGGTGCAGCCCTTGTTGGGGTCGGAGTACGAGCCGCACTCCACCACGGCCCACGGCTTGGGGGTGTAGGAGAGCGAGCCGTACTTGCTCGCCATCATCGCGTCGTACGCGCCCTTCCAGGGCGCCGCGCCCGCCTGCACCTTGCCCCGGATGTAGTCCAGTTGGGAGCGGCCGACCAGGACCCCGGGGTGGGTGAAGGCGGCGGGGGCGGTGGCCGTTCCGTTCGGGTGCGCGGGGCGGGCTCGGCCTTGGGCCTGGGCCTGGGCCGGGCCTACAAGGGCCCCGGCCAGGCAGGCGGCGGACAGGGCGGCGGCGGTGAGCGGGAGGATCCTTCGCTGGGACATCGGCGGTTCCCATCTGTTTGTGGACCCGGACGTCAGTCACATATGTGATGACGCGACGGCTGATGAGGTTAGGTATGGACCAACTCGCCGTCAAGAGATGCCGTCAGAAGTCGAGCCCTGAGGGGGTCCGGTCAGAGAGAAGAGCCGAGCCGGGTCGTTCCGGAGAGCGCTACCGGGTCTATTCGCAGTACACCGGGCTTGAGCCCGGTGGTGAAGCGAACCTTTGGCCCGCTCTGACCTCAGTCTGCGTGCAGGGATCTCCACTGTTCACCTCAGCCCGGGTCAGAGGGGCCGGTTCTGCTGCTCGATGTACTGCTTTACGAGGCTGAGCGGTGCACCGCCGGCCGACCCGGCGAAGTACGAGCCGGACCACAGGCGCTGTGCCCGCCAGTAGTGGCGGACGAGGTCGGGGAACTCCTGGCGGAGCCTGCGTGAGGACACGCCCTTGAGGGAGTTCACCAGCCTGG
The DNA here is from genome assembly GCF_039532705.1 of Streptomyces sparsogenes subsp. cuspidosporus. NCBI lineage: Bacteria > Bacillati > Actinomycetota > Actinomycetes > Kitasatosporales > Streptomycetaceae > Streptomyces > Streptomyces sparsogenes. Next base: position 94,107 of record NZ_BAAASD010000021.1, read on the forward strand.
ACACGGCGGCCTTCGGTGGGAAGTTCACCAGCAGGTGGATGTGGTTGGTCTCGCCGTTGAACTCGACCAGTTCGGCCTCGAATTCCTCTCACACGGCCCGCGTGATCTCCTCGCACCGCGTCAGATGCCGGTCGGCGAAGACGGAGTGCCGGTACTTCGTCACGAAAACCAAATGGACGTGCACGCGGAAGACGCAGTGGCGACCTGTACGAATGTTCTCATCGATACCCATGAACCAACTGTGTACCGTGATCCGGTGTGCAGCTTCGCTACAGCTTCCGCCTGTACCCGAGTTCCGGTCAGCGCATAGCGTTGGCGAGGGCGTTCGGGTGTGCGCGGGTGGTCTACGACGACGCGCTCCGTGCTCGGGAGACCGCCCGCAGCGAAGGCATGCCGTTCCCGAAGGCCGGGGACCTGTCGAAGCGGCTCATCACCGAGGCGAAGGACACTCCGGCACGGGCGTGGCTCGGCGAGGTGTCGGCGGTGATCCTCCAGCAGTCCCTGAGGGACCTGGACACCGCGTACAAGAACTTCTTCGACGGGCCGAAGGGCAAACGCCCGCGCGTGGGCGCACCCCGGTACAAGTCGCGCAAGGGCACCCGGCAGTCCGTTCGGTTCACCGCGAACGCCCGCTGGTCGATCACCCCGGGGCGGAGGCTGCGTCTGCCGAAGATCGGCGATGTGCGGGTGAAGTGGTCCCGCACTGTGCCGTCGGTGCCGTCCACGGTGACCATGGTCAAGGACAGCGCGGGCCGGTATTTTGCGAGCTTCGTCGTGGAGACCGGCCCGGAGGAATTCCTGCCCGAGGTGTCTCCGGAGTTGGGCATCGATCTGGGGCTCGGGCACTTCGCGGTCCTCTCCGACGGCACGAAGGTCGCCGGCCCGCGATTCCTGCGCCGGGCCGAGAAACGCATGAAGAAGGCGCAGCGCGCCCTCTCCCGCAAGGAGAAGGGCAGCAGGAACAGGGACAAGGCCAGGGTCCGCGTCGCACGGGCGCACGCCCGTGTTGCCGACGCGCGCCGCGAGTTCCATCACCGGCTCTCCACGAAGCTGATCCGTGAGAACCAAGCGGTGGCTGTGGAGGACCTGGCGGTGAGGGGACTGGCGCGTACGCGCCTGGCCAAGTCCGTGCACGACGCCGGATGGTCGGCGTTCGTGGCCATGCTGGAGTACAAGGCCGCCCGGTACGGGCGCACCCTCGTGAAGATCGGCCGTTTCGAGCCGACTTCTCAGGTGTGCTCGCAGTGCGGCGTCCAGGACGGCCCCAAGCCCCTGCACGTCCGTGTGTGGACCTGCGGGGCATGCGGGGCCGTCCTGGACCGGGACATCAACGCGGCGGTCAACGTCGCCAAGGCGGCCGGACTGGCCGTGACAGCCTGTCGAGCGCGGGTAAGACCGGGACGCGTCCCGGCACCGCGCAGCGAAGCAGGAACCCACCCGACACCACAGCCTTCAACGGCACGGTAGGCGGGAATCGCCGTCCTTCAGGGCGGCGAGGATGTCAAGCGATCCAGCCGCGCTCGCGCAGGGCGGCGGTGAAGGCGGCGTACGACTCGTCGAGCGCCGCGCGCTCCGTCTCGTCCGGCTCGATGTCCCGGCCGGTGCGGACCATGGCGCCGGCGGCCGCCGCGAGGTCGGGGTGGAGGGTGCCGGAGGCGGCGAGGAGCGCGGCGCCGAAGGCGGTCTCGGCGTGGTCGGCGACGCGCAGCGGCATGCCGAGGGCGGTGGCGCGGATGCGGGTCCACAGCGGGCTGCGGCTGCCGCCGCCCGCCGCCCACAGGGGGCCCTCGACGGGCACGCCCAGCTCCCGGACGCGCTCGATCGCGAGGCGCTCCAGGAAGGCGACGCCCTCCAGCTCGGCGCGGTGGCGGTCGGCCTCGTCGGCCGGGGTGCCGAGGAGGAAGCCGCGGGCCTCGCCACTGACGAAGGGGAAGCGCTCGCCCTCGCGGCGCAGCGGGTACGCGACGACGGAGGCGGGGCCCCGGGCGGCGGCGGCGCGGTCGAGGGCGGGGAGCCGGTCGGCGGGGACGTGCGCGAGGGCCTCGCCGCCGGTGTTGGAGGCGCCGCCCGGCAGCCACCAGCCGTCGGGGTGGCGATGGCTGTAGAGTGCGCCGCTCGGGTCGGTGACCAGCTCGCGGGTGACGCCCTTGAGGACGTACGTGGTGCCGAGGACCCCGACGAACTGGCCGGGGCGGACGGCCCCGGTGGCGATCTGCCCGGCGCAGCCGTCCGTCATGCCCAGGCGCACCGGGCAGCCGACCGGCAGCCCGGTCTCGCTCGCGGCGGCGGCGCACACCGTGCCGGCCTCGGTCGCGGGTGCCTGGACCGGCGGCAGCCAGGCGGTCGGTACGCCCAGGGCGTCCAGGACCTCGGCGGGCCACTCGCCGAGGCGCGCGTCGTACCCGGTCTTGAGGGCGTGGCTCCAGTCGGTGGCGACCGGGCCGCCGGTGAGCCGCCAGCCGATCAGGTCCGGGGTGTGGAGGAGGTGGCGCGGGTCACCGGCGGGGCCCTCCTCCCCCGCCAGCCAGGCGAGGCGGCCGAGGGCCGCCGTCGGGCCGACCGCGAGGCCGAGGGCCTGCCAGCGGGGGGCGCCGAGCCGCTGGGCGCGGGCGTTGAGGTCGGCCGCGCGGCGGTCGTCGTACATGAGGGCGGGGCCGACCGGCTCGCCCGTGCCGTCCGCCAGGACGACCGTGCCGGAGGTCGCGGAGGTGGCGACGGCCACCACCTCCCGGCCGCCCGCCGGGAGCGCCGCGGTCGCCTCCCGCAGCGCGGCGGCGACGGCGGGCCACCAGGCCCGCGCGTCCTGCTCGCTGCGCCCGCCGGCGCCGCGCTGGGGCGCCGGCAGCGGGGCGCGGCCCTCCGCGACGACCCGGCCCCGCGCGTCGACGCACACCGCGCGGACCGCCGCCGTGGCGATGTCGATCCCCGCCACGACCTCGGGGGAATCCTCCACGGCCTCGGGGGAAGGGGACGCGGTGCTCATGGCGATCGGCTCCTTCGGTGCTCGGCGCGCCCGTACCCCGGGGGCAGCTCAGCGGCAGACGGGACGGACAGGGCTGGCTGGACTGGCTCGGCTGGCTGGATAGGGCTGCGCTGACCGGGCCGGCCGGGCAGCACAACGGTGGGTCTTGGAGCTCCCCGGTGCGCCCAAGACCCACCGGCCCCATGTGCGAAGTGAAGTTAACACGCGAGACGTTAAGAGCGCGCCCCCGCCGCCTTCGCCACCCTCACATCCGTGCGCTCCCGCAGCTCCGCCAGCAGCCGCCGGTCCACCCCGTCGTCCATCACCAGGTGGTCGAACTCCTCCACGGGACAGAGCCGGTGCAGGGCCGTGCGCCGGGTCTTCGACGCGTCCATGAGGAGCACCTTGCGGCTTCCCGCCGCGAGCATCGCCCGCTTCACCAGCACCACGTCCTGCTCCTGGTGGTAGGTGGTGTGCGCGTCCACCGCCGAGGTGGAGACCAGCACCATGTCCACCGACAGCGCCTCGATCGCGGCCACACAGGGCACGCCGAGGAAGGAGTCGTGGGTGTGCGAGTACTCCCCGCCCAGGCCGATCAGCCGGGTCTGCGGCACCCCCGCGAAGACCTCCTCCACCCGCCGGGCGTTGGTCACCACGGTCAGCGGCGCGGCGTCGACCAGCAGCCGGGCCAGGGCGAGGGCGGTCGTGGAGTCGTCCAGGATGATCGACATGCCGGGCTCGACCAGCTCCGCGGCGGCCGCGGCCACCGCCTCCTTCTCGGCCCGGTTCACGCCCATCCGGTAGTCCAGGCTGGACTCGAAGACCGACGACGGCAGCGCCGAGACCCCGCCCCGGAACTTCCGCAGCACGCCGAGCCTGGCCAGCTCGTCCAGGTCCCGGTGCACGGTCATGAGGCTGACGCCGGTCAGCTCGGCCAGCTCGGCCGCGGTGGCGGTGGAGTGTTCGAGCACGTACTCGGTGATGGTCTGCCTGCGGGCGGCCTGGGAGCGGGGCGGGACGTCGGACGCGCCGGTCGTGGTCATGGGGCGGATTCTCCCCCACGAGCCGCGCCACCGTCCCCCGTACCCGCGCGCCCCTCGGACAGGTCCCCCGTGGGCACGTTCAGCGACCGCAGCGCCGTCCGCTCCCCGGCCACCTGGATCTCGCTCACCGCCGCGTTGTCCAGGCGCGGGAAGACGTGCCGGTAGCGGCCGACGGGGATGCCCAGCAGGGCGCACAGCGCCATCCGCAGCAGGGAGTTGTGCGCCACGACCAGCACCGTGCGGTCCGGGTGCGCGGCGGCCAGGCCGCGCAGCGCGGCCGCGGCGCGCGTCGCCGCGGCGCCGGGCGGCTCCGAGCCGGGGAACGCGCCCGCCTCCGCGTCCGCCCTGAAGGCCCGCACGGCCTCCGGGTCCTCCGCCTCCATCTCGGCGATGGTGCGGCCCTCGCCCCAGCCGAAGTCGACCTCGCGCAGGTCCTCGACGACTTCGGGGACGAGGCCGAGCGCGTCGGCGGCGGGGCGCGCGGTCAGCCGGGCGCGGCTCAGCGGGGAGCAGGCGACCGCGTCCACCCCGCGTTTCGTCGCCCAATGGGCGAGCGCTTCCGCTTGCCGGAATCCCCGTTCCGTCAGGGGGACGTCCGAGATGCCGGCGTACCGGTTCTCCGCGTGCCACACCGTCTCGCCGTGGCGGACGAGCAGTAGACGAGCCGTCACAGGTAGTTCCTCTCCTCGGACCGTGCCCTCGAGGACCGTGCCCTCGAGTCGCAATGGCGCGCGAGCCGACGCACGCGCCATTGCTTTGTCACGTCAACGATGTTAAATCTAGCGTCGCCTCTGTGATGGAACGCCGATCGCCGAACTCCGCCGACCTCGTAACGCCGAAGAAAGGCCACCCATGCGCGTCCTCGCCGCCGGAGACCACTTCGTACGCCCCGACCTCATCATCGCCGCGCTCCGCGACGAGCCGGGACTCGCGGACGTCGATGTCGCCGAGCTGACGCTGCCGTGGCCACACGAGCCCTTCGGGCCGGTGGGCGGCCCGGCGAGCCGGGTGAACGAGGCCAGCGGCACCGAGGAGCAGCTGATCGAGGCGCTGGCGGGGGCCGAGGTGTGCGTGACGCAGATGGCGCCGTTCACCGCCGAGGTCTTCGCCGCCCGCCCCGAGCTGCGGATGGTCGCGGTCTCGCGCGGCGGCCCGGTCAACGTCGACCTGGCGGCGGCCACCCGCGCGGGCGTCGCCGTCAGCTTCGCGCCCGGCCGCAACGCCACCGCCGCCGCCGAGTTCGCCGTCGGCATGATGCTCGCCGCGATGCGCCGCATCCCGACCACGGACGCCGAGCTGCGCGCCGGCCGCTGGCGCGGGGACTTCTTCGCGTACGAGGAGAGCGGCATCGAGCTGGACGGCGCGACCGTCGGCCTGGTCGGCTACGGGGCGATCGGCCGGATCGTCGCCCGCGTGCTGCGCGCCTTCGGCGCCCACGTGCTGATCGCCGACCCGTACACCGACCCCGAGGCCGCCCGCGCGGACGGCGTCGAGCCGGTCGGCCTCGACGAACTCCTCACCCGCTCCTCCGTGGTGAGCCTGCACGCCCGCCTCACCCCCGAGACCAAGGGGCTGATCAACGCCGACCGACTCGCCCTGATGCGCCCCGGCGCGGTCCTGGTGAACACCGCGCGCGGCGGCCTGCTGGACTACGCCCCGCTGCCGGACGCGCTGCGCAGCGGCCGCCTGGGGGCCCTCGCCCTCGACGTGTACGACATCGAACCGCCGCCCGCCGACTGGCCGTTGCACTCCGCGCCCAATGTCGTCACCACCCCGCACCTCGCCGGCGCCACCCGGCAGACCGCCCACCGCGCGGCCACCATCACCGCCGCCGAGGTCGGCCGCTACGCGCGCGGCGAGAAGCTCGCGCACCCGGCGAACCAGCCGGCTCCCGGAGCTGGTGGCGCGGAGCGCAACCGAGCCGCTACAGTACGTGTCGCGCCATCAGGCGCCGGTCAGGGCTTGACCGTCACGAGGCCGTCACGGCGGCCAAGTGAGAAGCCCCCTCTCTCGGGAGGGAGCGGAGTCACGAGCATCGTCCTCGGAGTCGATGTTGGCACCTCCGTCACCAAGGCCGTGGCTTTCGGCCGGGACGGCAGGTCACTGGCGGCCGCGAGCCGCCGCAGCCGGCTCACCCGCCTGCCCGGCGGGCGGGTCGAGCAGGACCTGGAGGACGTGCTGCGCTCGGTCGCCGAGGTGGTCCGCGAGGTGACCGCCGCCCTGGCCGCGACGGGCCGTGCGGCCCCGGTCGCGCTCGCCCTCACCGGGCAGGGCGACGGGCTGTGGCTGCGCGACGCGGCGGGCCGCGCCGTGCGCCCGCCGATCTCCTGGATGGACGGGCGGGCGGGCGACACCGTGGCCCGCTGGGGCGAGGACGGCACGATCCGCGAGCTGTACCGGCTCACCGGCTCCGGGGTGTTCCCCGGCTGCCACGCGCCCCTGCTGCGTTGGCTGGCGGACCACGAACCGGAGGCGCTGGCGCGCGCCGAGGTCGCGGGCTACTGCGTGGACGCGGTGGCCCAGCGGCTCACCGGCGTGATCGGCGTGGACGCCTCGGACGCCTCCATGCCTTTCATGGACGTGACCACCCGCCAGTACGTCCCGAAGGCCCTGGAAGCGTGCGGAATCGCCGAACACGCCCGGCTGCTGCCGCCGCCCGCCGCGCCCGGCACTGTCCTGGCGCTGGACGAGGCGGGCGCGCAACTGCTCGGGCTGCCGGCCGGACTGCCCGTCACGGCGGGCCCGTACGACCTCCCGGCCTGCGCGATCGGCAGCGGGGTCGAGGAGGCCGGGGACGGCCTGCTGATCGTCGGCACGACCCTCGCCAGCCAGGTCCTCACCGACAGCGCCGTGATCGACCCGGCCGCCGACCCGGCGGGCATGTGGCTGTGCACGCCCGACCGGGACCGCTGGCTGCGCGGCATGCCCGCCATGGTGGGCACGGCGGCCCTGGAGTGGGTCCTGGAGTTCACCGGCGCCACCACCGCCGACCTGGACGCGCTGCTCGCCGGGAGCCCGCCGGGGGCGCGCGGGGTGACCGCCCTGCCCTTCCTCTCCGACGCGGGCGAGCGGGCCCCGTTCGTCGAACCGGCGGCCCGGGGCCGGCTGGACGGCCTGACCCTCGCCGCGACCCGCGCGGACGCCGTACGGGCCGCCTGCGAGGCCGTCGCGTACGCCGCCCGCCACTGCCTGGAGGCGGCGGGGCTGAGCGCGAGCCTCGCGGCCTGCGGAGGCGGCACCCGGTCCGCCGCCTGGACCCAGCTGTTCGCGGACGTCCTCGGGCGGCCCGTGCGCCTTCCCGACGAGCCCGAGGTGGGGGCGCGCGGCGCGGTCGCGGTCGCCTGGCGCGCTCTCGGTGACCCCGTGGACGCGGCACAATGGCGAGCCGATTCGCGTACTGTCGTACCGGACCCGGAGCGTGCCGAGACCTATGAGCGCGGCTACGCCGACTACCGGGCCCGGCTGGCCCGCGCCCTCACCGAGTGGCGGGCGACGACGCCCGCTTGAGGCACCCCCGGCACCGCGCCAGGCGGCCTCGCCAGGCGCCCGCGCCAGGCCCGCGCCGGGCCGCCAGACGGCCGCGCCACGGGCGTGCCGAGGCCGCCTGCAGAGCGCGCGTAGACCGCGCCAAGTCCGGCACTGAATAGCACATTCGTACGAAACACTCCACCTCACGACACAACATGTGGGGGCAGGTGCGCCCGCCACCACAAGATGTATGCTCATGCTCGCTGTCGCCGCAGGGGAATCCGGTGCGAATCCGGAACTGTCCCGCAACGGTGTACGCGTACGCTTTTGCGTACCCGCGAGTCCGAGGACCTGCCGACGGCCGTCTCATACGTCCGGGCCTCGCGGGTTGGGCCGGTGGACGCTGCGCGGTATGCCGTCCGCAGTTTCGGCATGCCCGTACGCGCCCATCGCGCCCCTTCCCGCCCGGCCCCAAGCCGAGCGAGGGAGAGCACTTCAGTGACCATCGCGCCCGCCGATCCGGTTTCAGAGGCAGCGGCTGCACAGGCAGCGGAGGACGCGCCCGGGACCGCCCTGCTGCGGACCCTGACCACGCTCACCGCCGACCTGCCCGCCACCGACCCCGGCAAGGTCGCGGCCGCCGCCCTGCGCGGCCGCCATCCCGGCTCGGACGAGGCGGAGTTGCGCACCCTCGCGACCGAGGCGGCGGCCGGCCTGATCGCCGAGGAGCCGGAGTACTCGAAGCTGGCCGCGCGGCTGCTCACCCTCGCCATCCGGGAGGAGGCGGCCGGGCAGGGAGCGGTCTCCTTCTCCGCCTCGGTGGCCGTGGGGCACCGCGAGGGCCTGATCGCGGACGGCACGGCCGAGTTCGTGACCACCCACGCCGCCCGCCTGGACACCCTGGTCGAGCAGGCGCTGGCCGACGGCGCCGACGACCGCTTCGGCTACTTCGGGCTGCGTACGCTCCACAGCCGCTACCTGCTCCGCCACCCCCTCACCCGCCAGGTGATCGAGACCCCGCAGCACTTCCTGCTGCGGGTGGCCTGCGGGCTCGCCGAGGACCACTCGACGCGCGCGGTGGACGACGTGGCCGAGCTGTACCGGCTCACCAGCACGCTGTCCTACCTGCCCAGCTCCCCCACTCTGTTCAACTCCGGCACCCGCCACCCGCAGATGTCGTCCTGCTACCTGCTGGACTCGCCGCTGGACGAGCTGGACTCGATCTACAACCGCTACCACCAGGTCGCGCGGCTCTCCAAGCACGCGGGCGGCATCGGCCTGTCGTACTCGCGCATCCGCGCCCGCGGTTCGCTGATCCGCGGCACCAACGGCCACTCCAACGGCATCGTGCCGTTCCTGCGCACCCTCGACGCCTCCGTCGCCGCCGTCAACCAGGGCGGCCGGCGCAAGGGCGCGGCCTGCGTCTACCTGGAGACCTGGCACGCGGACATCGAGGAGTTCCTGGAGCTGCGGGACAACACGGGCGAGGAGGCCCGCCGCACCCACAACCTCAACATCGCGCACTGGATCCCGGACGAGTTCATGCGCCGGGTGGAGGCCGACGCCGACTGGTCGCTGTTCTCGCCGGTCGACGCGCCCAAGCTGGTGGACCTGTGGGGCGAGGAGTTCGACGCCGCGTACCGGAAGGCCGAGGCGGAGGGCCTGGCCGTCAAGACCGTCCCGGCCCGCCAGCTCTACGCCCGGATGATGCGCACCCTGGCGCAGACCGGCAACGGCTGGATGACCTTCAAGGACGCCGCCAACCGCACCGCCAACCAGACCGCCGAGCCCGGCCGGGTCGTGCACTCCTCCAACCTGTGCACCGAGATCCTGGAGGTCACGGACGACGGTGAGACGGCCGTGTGCAACCTGGGCTCGGTCAACCTGGCCGCGCACCTGGGCGAGGACGGCCAAATGGACTGGGAGAAGCTGGACGCGACCGTCCGTACCGCCGTCACCTTCCTCGACCGCGTGGTGGACATCAACTTCTACCCGACCCAGGAGGCCGGGGCGTCGAACTCCCGCTGGCGGCCGGTGGGGCTCGGCCTGATGGGCCTCCAGGACGTCTTCTTCCGGCTGCGGCTGCCCTTCGACTCGCCCGAGGCCGAGCGGCTGTCCACCCAGATCTCCGAGCGCATCATGCTCGCGGCGTACGAGGCGTCCTGCGCGCTCGCCGAGCGCCACGGCCCGCACCCGGCCTGGTCCGCCACCCGCACCGCGCGCGGCGTGCTGCATCCGGACCACTACACGGACGCGGTGGCGACCTGGCCCGAGCGGTGGCAGGCGCTGCGCGAGCGGATGGCGAACTCCGGCATGCGGAACTCGCTGCTGCTGGCCATCGCCCCGACCGCGACCATCGCCTCGATCGCGGGCGTGTACGAGTGCATCGAGCCGCAGGTCTCCAACCTGTTCAAGCGCGAGACCCTCAGCGGGGAGTTCCTCCAGGTCAACTCCTACCTGGTCGACGACCTGAAGAAGCTCGGCGTGTGGGACGCCCAGAGCCGTGAGGCGCTGCGCGAGTCCAACGGCTCGGTGCAGGACTTCTCCTGGGTGCCCGAGGACGTGCGGCGGCTCTACCGGACGGCGTGGGAGATCCCGCAGCGCGCCCTGATCGACATGGCCGCCGCCCGCACCCCGTACCTGGACCAGAGCCAGTCGCTGAACCTCTTCATGGCCTCGCCCACCATCGGCAAGCTCAGCTCGATGTACGCGTACGCCTGGAAGCGCGGCATCAAGACCACGTACTACCTGCGCTCGCGCCCGGCGACCCGGATCGCCCAGTCCGCGCGCGCCGCCGCGCCCGCCACCGTCCCCGTCCAGCAGGCGGCCGCCGACCCCGAGGTCATCGCCTGCTCCCTGGAAAACCCCGAGTCCTGCGAGGCCTGCCAGTAATGACCACCGCACCCGAACGTCCCAAGAACCTCCTGGATCCCGGGTTCGAGCTCACCCTGCGGCCCATGCGGTACCCGGACTTCTACGACCGCTACCGCGACGCGATCAAGAACACCTGGACCGTGGAGGAGGTGGACCTCCACTCCGACGTCGCCGACCTGGCCAAGCTCTCCCCGGGCGAGCAGCACCTGATCGGCCGCCTGGTCGCCTTCTTCGCGACCGGTGACTCGATCGTCGCGAACAACCTGGTGCTCACCCTCTACAAGCACATCAACTCGCCCGAGGCGCGGCTGTATCTGTCCCGGCAGCTCTTCGAGGAGGCCGTGCACGTCCAGTTCTATCTGACGCTGCTGGACACCTACCTCCCCGACCCGGACGACCGGGCCGCCGCGTTCGCCGCGGTGGAGAACATCCCCTCCATCAGGGAGAAGGCGGAATTCTGCTTCCGCTGGATCGACTCGGTCGACAAGATCGACCGGCTGGAGACCAGGGAGGACCGCCGCCGCTTCCTCCTCAACCTGATCTGCTTCGCGGCGTGCATCGAGGGCCTGTTCTTCTACGGCGCCTTCGCCTACGTCTACTGGTTCCGCTCCCGCGGCCTGCTGCACGGCCTGGCGACGGGCACCAACTGGGTGTTCCGCGACGAGACCATGCACATGAACTTCGCGTTCCAGGTGGTGGACACGGTCCGCGAGGAGGAGCCCGACCTCTTCGACGACGAACTCCAGCAGCAGGTCACCGACATGCTGCGGGAGGCCGTCGAGGCCGAGCTGCAGTTCGCCCGCGACCTGTGCGGCGAGGGGCTGCCGGGCATGAACACCGAGTCGATGCGCGAGTACCTGGAGTGCGTGGCCGACCAGCGGCTCGCCCGCCTCGGCTTCGCCCCGGTCTACGGCTCGGAGAACCCGTTCTCCTTCATGGAGCTGCAGAACGTCCAGGAGCTGACCAACTTCTTCGAGCGCCGCGCCTCCGCGTACCAGGTGGCGGTCGAGGGCTCGGTCTCCTTCGACGACGACTTCTGAGCCGTCGACTTCTGAGCCGTCGCGGGTTCACACCCGATACGCACCACGCGGCGCCCCTGGGATCTCCCGGGGGCGCCGCGCCGTGTGCCGTGGCGTGTCAGTCGCCAGTCGTCAGTCGTTGGGTACCGTCTCGTAGCGCGGCGTGCCCTCCGCCATCTGCCGCAGCACGTCCTTGCGGTCGCGCTTGGAGAGGCGGTCGATGTAGAGCCGGCCGTAGAGGTGGTCGGTCTCGTGCTGCAGGCAGCGCGCGAAGTAGCCGGTGCCGCGCACCGCGATCGGCTTGCCCTGGGCGTCCTGGCCGCGCACCACCGCGTAGTCGGGGCGGGCCAGCGGGGCGTAGGCGGTGGGCACCGACAGGCAGCCCTCGTTGGAGTCGTCCAGCACCCGGCGGTCCGCCGGCAGCTCCTCCAGCACCGGGTTGCAGACCACCCCGACGTGGCGGACGCCGTCGTCGTCCGGGCAGTCGTAGACGAAGACCTTGAGGTCCACGCCGATCTGGTTCGCGGCCAGACCCACGCCCTCCGCCGCCTTCTGGCTGGCGAACATGTCGTCGATCAGCGCGGCGAGCTTGTCGTCGAACTCCGTGACCTCCCGGCACTCCTTGTGCAGCACCGGATTGCCGACGACCGTGATCGGACGGGCCGTGCCGCGCTCGCGATACGCACGCTCGCGCTCCTCACAGTCCTCCGTGTCCACGATGAACTCGTCGTCCACCTGCTGGTCAGTCCCTTGCTGCGCCATCGTCCGCCGCACGCCTTCCTCAAAACCGGGCTCGTCGCCCTACAGGGTAAGGCCCGCGCCGGACCGGCGGGGATTTCAGCAGGGATATCAGGGGGCAGAGGGAGGGCAGGGGAAGGCCGGCGGCTGCGACCGCCGGGCGCCGGCCCTCAGCAGACCTCTTCCAGGTCCCGCCACTCCCGGGTGTCCGGGCTGTCCGCGACCCAGCCGTCCAGCAGCCCGCGCACCAGCCCGCTGGGCGCGGCGATCCCGCACTCCCGCTCCGCCACCCACAGCGAGCCGGAGCCCGCCATGCGGTGGCCCAGCGGGCCGGGCTGACCGGGCTCGCTGTGGTCGTGCGGGTCCAGGTGCTCGCCCTCGCCCTCGTCACTGGGCATCCGGCTCTCCGAACACGAGCGGCACAACAGCCGAACCGAGGACGACCAGTCCTCGGCGGCGAAGCCGGCGTCCGCCGCGAGCCGCTCCAGCGCGTCCCGGTCGGCCTCCGTCGCGGCCTCCAGCAGCACCACCCAGGTCGGCACCGGGGACGGCGCCCACAGCTCGATCTCGTCGAAGACCGGATACGCGGCGCCCGCGGAGGTGACGCGCTCGCCGTGCGGCACGCCGTCGTGCAACACCACCTCACCCCAGCGCCGCCCGGAGGACGGCAGCGGGATCGACAGCACCTCGAGCCGGGCCGGGTCCAGCCGGCGGCCCCACACGACCTCCGACTCGCCCTCCGGCGACAGCCGCACCGCCGCGCTGCCCAACTCCATGCCGAGCGGCTCACCGGACGCGGACGCCTCACCAGGCACCTTCAGGCCGTACGCCTGCCAGGCGCGGCGCGCCAGCGGCCAGTCCTGCAACGCGGTCGCGGCGATCCCCACGTTCCACCAGTCCGGGGCGCCGGTCTCGCGGTCCAGCAGCGCGACCGCGCGCAGCCCCGCCGCGCGCGCCTGCTCCCAGTCGTGCCGGAACTTGTGCAGCAACGCCAGGTTGAACCAGGACTCCGACAGCCACGGCTCCAGGTCGGCGGCGCGAGTCAGCAGCGCCCCCGCGTCCTCGTACCGGCCGTCGCCGATGAGCGTGAACGCGCGGTCCGTGGCCTGCCGCCATGAGGCGGACGGCCGGTGCCGCACCTTGCCGAAGATCTTCACGATTCCCGCCTGCCGGTATCGAAGTAGTACCGCACCAGATGCCTTCGCGGACGGCTTGGCCCTCCCTCGACGACAACCTGCCACACATTCGCGGACATCTCAGCCCGGCCCCTCATGGTTCGGCCCGGGGACGATGCCCACCACACCTCCTTGCCGCCGGCCATAGGCCCGACACCCCCTCTCTTCGCATCCAACCATGCCCCTCGGGGCAGCCGCTCATTACCCGCGAGTTCTCACCTCGGGCGGCCTCGCACCGGGCGCGACACCACCCTGGCCAGGGCCTCCACCACCGCCGGGTCGAAGTCGCGGGAGGTGGAGCGCCGCAGCCGCGCCAGGGCGCGCGGCGCGGTCGCCGCGCGGTCTTCCTGAGGGCTTCCCCCCGAACCGGCCGAAGAACCTCCGACCAGTTCGACGTACGCGTTCACGGCACGCACGATACGGGCCGGGAGTGGCTGCTCCCGGTACGGGTCCGCCTGCCGCTCCACGGCCTCCGCGACCTCCTCCGGCACCCCCGTCCGCCGCACGACCGCGCCGCCCAGCCGCGCTATCCGCCGCCGCTCCGCCTCGGGCAGCGGCTCGGTGGCCCCCGCCGGCACCGGGTCCACCAGCGACAGCTGCCCGAGGTCGTGCATCAGCCCCGCGTACTCCAGCACGGTCAGCGACGGCCCTGGAAGCCGCAGCTCCCGGCCCACGGCGCGGCTGAGCCGGGCGACCTGGCGGGCGTGGCCGACGGGGGTGTGACCGGCGATCTCCGTCGTCCTGGCCAGCGAGGCGACGGTCTGGCGGCAGGCGGCCCGTAGCCCCGCACAGCGGCGGAACGAGAGCTGGACCAGCAGCAGCGGCGCGCAGACCACCGGCAGCGCCCACGCCCCGGCCACGGCCACCGCCGGCCCGGTCGCCGCCGCCGTCACGCAGACCGCGACCCTCACGGCGACCTCCATGGCGGTCGCCGCGCGCGGCTCTTCGCCCGGCTCTTCGCCCGGCTTTTCGCGAGCCCGGGTCAGGGCCGAGGCCAGGGCGGCGTCGGCGAGCGCGGCCGACGCGCAGGCGAGGAGCAGATATGCGACGAGGAAGGGGCCGTCGCCGACGCCGACCGAGCGGAGCGGTTGGCAGCAGAGCGCGGCGAGGGCGACGATGAGCACCCGGCGGGCGGCGCGATCGGGGCCGACCGGGCGGCCCGACACGGCGCGGGGCACCAGCACCATCAGGGAAGCAGCCGCGACCACGGCGACGGCCTGGAGGACGCCGTGCGTGGCCGGCTCGCCTCCCACCCGCAGCACCACGGCGTACCCGAGCGCACCGGCGGCGGCGACGGGCGCCGGCTCGCACGCCCGGCCCCCCGGCTCGTACGGCCCCTCGTGCGCCTCCCCCACGCCCCCGCCCTCGCGGCCGCCCGCGCCCGCGTCCGAGTGCACGTCCTCGGCGTGGCCCATGCGCCCGGCGTCAAGGTCGCCCGCGCCCGCGTGCCTGCCCTCGGCGCCCGCGTGCCGGGGATCGTCCTCCCCCGCCCCCCGGCCCTCGCGGCCGCCCACGCCGGCGTCCGCATGCACGCCAGCGGCGTCGCCCGCGCGCCTGGCGTCAGGGTCGCCCGCGCCGGCGTGCCTGCCTTCGGCGGCGCCCGCCCCCGAGGTGTAGCCCTCACCCGTGCCCGCGCGCTTGGCCTCGCCGTGGCCCGCATCCTCATCCGCGTGAACGCCCTCGGCCTCGCCCTCGCACCTCGTCTCGTCCTCGTCCGCGCGCGGGGTCTGGGGCCCGTCCCAGGCGAGGGTCTCTCCCAGGGCGATCAGCGCGCCGAAGGCGAGCGCCGTCTCCGGGTCGCGCACGCCTCGCCATTGGGTCCATGCGAAGGCGGCTATGGCCAGGGCCCCGGCCGCGCCGTAGACCACGGCGACGGTGAGCGCTCCCCGCCCGCCGGGGCCGGGATCCCGGGCGGTGCGGCGCCACGGGGTCATGCGCCGCCGCCCGGTCCGAGCCGCCAGGGGCTCGGCCCCTGGCCCGCCTTCGGCACCGCGTCCGGCACCGACACGGTCTCGGGAGGGCTCGTGGGCGGGGGCGCGGGAGGGGGCGCAGGCGGGACGTTTACGCGCTGGCCCGACGCGTGATCCGGCGCGCGGTCCGGCGCCCGGCCCGGCACCTGGCCCTGCGCGCGGTCCGGCGCCCGGCCCCGCGCGCGGTCCGGCCTGCGGTCCGGCGTGCGCTCCCGCGCCTCGCCCCGCACGGGGTCCGCCGTGCGCCGGCGGCCCGCCGAGGTGAGGGGGCGGGGCTCCGGCGGGGCGGGGGTGTGCCATCCGTGGCGGTCGAGGGCGCGGGTCAGGGCGTCCACCATGCGCGGGTCGAACTGCGCCCCCGCGCACCGCTTGAGCTCCTCCACCGCCGCGGGCACCGGCCGCGCCCGCCGGTACGCGCGGGTGGAGGTCATCGCGTCGAAGGCGTCCGCGACCGCCACCACCCGCGCGGCCTCCGGAATGTCCGCGCCCGCGAGCCCGTGGGGGTAGCCGCTCCCGTCCAGCCGCTCGTGGTGGTGCAGGATGGCGTCCCGCGCCTCCCCCAGGAAGCCGATGCCGCGCACCATCTCGTGCCCGTACTCGGGGTGGAGCTCGATGACGCGGCGCTCCTGGGGGGTCAGCGGACCGTTTTTGCGCAGCACGCGGGTCGGGACGCCGAGCTTGCCCAGGTCGTGCAGGACGCCCGCGACGCGCAGCGCCTCGATCCGGTCCCCGCCCATCCCCAGCTCGCGGGCGATCATGACGGAGGCGCGGCCGACCCGCTCGCTGTGGCCACGCGTATAGCGGTCCTTGATGTCGACGGCCTGGACGAGGGCGCGGACCGTGGCCTGGTGGGCGGCCCGCTCCTGGTGGCAGAGGGCGAAGACGCGGGCGCAGACGTACATCGGCGGCAGCGCGAGGAGCGCCGCGGCCGGGCCGTACGGGCTGCGCCACAGGACGGCCATGGTCAGCCCGGACAGGCCGTGCGCCAGATGGGGGACGAGCGAGCACAGCGTCCGCCCGCGCCAGGCGAGGCGGGGCGAGCGGCCCTCGGCGGTGACCAGCACGCCGCCTTCCAAGGCGGCGGAGGTCAGGCCCAGGACGAGCGCGGCGCCGACCGCGGGCGCCAGGGCGTGGGGGAAGCCGGGACAGCCGGACACGGCGGGGACGTGGGAGGTCGCGAGGGCGTCCCGGCCGCCGCCGAGCCCGAAGGCGTACGAGGCGGCGTACGCGGCGAGGGCCGACCGGGCCACCCGCCACAGCCGCCGCACGCCGGCGGGCCGCCGCTCGACGGGCCCGAGCAGCGCCGCGGGCACCGCGACGAGCGCGGCGGCGGGCGCGGGCAGCAGAAAGGCCCCGGCCAGGAGCACGGGGCCACACCCGTCCGGCCCGGCCGCGGCCCGGCCCAGCGGTAGCCGGGGAAGAGCCGAGCCCCACACCACAGCCGGCGCGGCGAGGAGCCCGACCGTGGGCCAGGGCACGTCGGCCGCGGGGCTCAGGGCCGGGGCGGCGCAGAGCGCGGACAGGAGCGCAGCGCCCATGATGTAGACGCGCGCCGCCAGAGGGACCGCCCGCATGCCCCCTCCTCCCCGTCCGTCGGCGGCCCCGGTCGGGCCGTCGGATCAGATTGGGGAGGATAGAGCCGGACACGCGGGGTTGGTCCGTATGGCCCGCCCGATTGCACACCTTCGGGTGATGATCGGGCGGCAAGCCGTACGAGCAGGTGACACCCCCGCGTGGGGGCGGGGCGCGGCCGGTTGCCGGTTCCGGCCGGGAGGGGCCGGCCCGCGTGAGGGGAGGCTAGGGTCTTTCGTTTGGATCAGGCCGGATCAGGGAGCGGGGTCTGGTGCAGGGGGCACCTCCCAGCGGTAGCTGGGGGAGCGTCGCAAGGCGGAGGAGGGCGCCATGGCGGAGCCATGGCAACCGACGACAACGCCGCGAGGCGCGGTGCCAGGGCCCGCGAGCCCGGCATGATCCAAACGAGAGGCCCTAGTCCTGGGCGGGCGTCGGCGCGTTCGCCTCCGCCGTCGTGACCTCCCGCTCGGGCACACCTTCGCCGGAGCGGATCAGCTCGATGCGGCTCATGACCTTCGAGCGCAGGTCGCTGGGCACGTCGTCATGGCCGCAGCACCGCTTGACCAGCTTCTTCACGGCCTGCTCCAGCCCGTACTTCTCCAGGCAGGGGGAGCACTCGTGGAAGTGCACCTCCAGCTTGGCGCGGTCGACGTCGGGCATCTCGCGATCGAGGAACTCGTAGAGGTGGTCGAGGACCTCGGAGCAATCCGTCTCGTGCGGCTCTCCGCAGCTCATGAGTCCGCGCCTTTCCGATCGTGCGACTCGTCCGCCGCCGCGGGCGCGCCCGCCGGGACCAGCCCGCGTCCACGGGCGTAGTCCTCCAGCAGACCGCGCAGCTGGCGGCGCCCACGGTGCAGCCGCGACATCACGGTACCGATGGGTGTCCCCATGATGTCCGCGATCTCCTTGTAGGCAAACCCCTCGACGTCCGCGAGATAGACCGCTATCCGGAACTCCTCGGGAATCGCCTGGAGCGCCTCCTTGACGTCGGAGTCGGGGAGGTGGTCGAGCGCCTGCGACTCGGCGGAGCGCAGACCGGTCGACATGTGCGACTCGGCGCGCGCGAGCTGCCAGTCCTCGATCTCCTCGGCCGCGCTGCGCTGGGGCTCCCGCTGCTTCTTGCGGTAGGAGTTGATGAAGGTGTTGGTCAGGATCCGGTACAGCCACGCCTTGAGGTTCGTGCCCTCACGGAACTGGTGGAAGGATCCGTAGGCCTTCGCGTACGTCTCCTGGACGAGGTCCTCGGCGTCGGCCGGATTGCGCGTCATACGCAACGCGGCTGAATACATCTGGTCGAGGAAGGTGAGGGCGTCCCGTTCGAAGCGCGCGTTGCGCTCGATGTCCGTCTCCTGCGGCTGCCCGTCCGGCCGGCCCTCGGTCACGCCGTCGGTTCCCGCGTCGGTGCCAGTGACCTGACCCACCTCCTCCGCCTTCGTGACGGGCTCGCCGAATGCGGACCCGCTCGAATCGGAGAATAGACGACGATCCGGTCCGCCCGCCGCTTCGTTCCGGGCGGTCCACCCCGACTGCGGCTGCGACCAGTCCAGGTCGGCGGCGCGTGGGCGGGCCGGGCAAGCGAGCGAACCCATACTGGGAACCCCTTCTTCTGGTGCGTGTACCTGAGCCTGTGCCGTGTCCTGTTTCATATCGACGCCGGGTACAACACACGGCCTCCGCAGCGCATTCCCGGCCCGTTTTCTCTCTCGATGCCGTACGTCCGCGCTGGTCAGCGCGGTACGCGGGCCAGCCAGTCGACGACGGCGCCGGTGATCCGCGCCAGCGCCTCCTCCTGGCCGATGTCCGCCTTCTTGGGCACGGCGAAGCCGTGGTCGCCGTGCGGGACGGCGACCAGCTCGATGCCGGCGGGCAGCTCGGGGAACTCCTCGGGGCGGCCGAAGGGGTCGCGGCCGCCTTGGACGACGAGGGTGGGCAGGCCGGCGCCGAGCAGTTCCCCGGCCCGGGACCGCTCCGGCTTGCCCGGCGGGTGCAGCGGGAAGGACAGCGCGAGCACGGCACCGGCGCCCAGCTCGCGCGCCGTACGGCAGGCCACCCGTGCCCCGGCGCTGCGGCCGCCCGCGACGACCGGCAGCCCGGGCTTCTCCAGGGCGGGCCACAGCACGCGCCATGCGAGGTCCAGCGTCTTCGGCGCGGGCGCGACCTTCTTGCCCGCCACCCGCCACGGCTGCTCGACCAGCGCCACGCTGACGCCCTGGGACGGCAGCGCGGCGGCCAGCGCCGCGAGGTCGCGCGCCTCGATGCCGCCCCCGGCGCCGTGGCCGACGGCCAGCACGGTGCGGGCGTCGGCGGCGCGGTGCCAGGTGACGCGGGCGTCGCCGACGGGCGTCGGCACGATCTCGCTGATCTGCTGGGGCTGCTGGGGCTGGTTGCTCTGCTGGGGCTGCTGGGTCCGCTGGGCGCTCACGGGTTCATCCTGCCTCCTGGCGGCGCCGGGACGGGGGAGGCGGCTGGGGCCTGTCCTAGAAGAGTGTGCCCACCTCGGGGGCCTCCAGCTCGGTCACCAGCTCCGGGCCGTTGTTGCGTACGTCACTGACGGCCGTGGCGACCGGGTAGGCGCGCAGCAGCCCGGCGGGCGGCGGGGCGAGGAGGGGGCGCAGGTCCTCGGGGTCGGTGCGGGAGGGGTCCAGCCAGTCCGCCCAGCGGTCCTCCGTGAGCACCAGCGGCATCCGGGGGTGGATCTCGGCCAGCGACCGCGGCCCCGCGCCGCCCTCCTCCGCGCCCCCGGCCGGCTGGGGAAACGGCTCCTTCTCCGCCTCCGTGGTGATGACCGTGCAGGTCACCCACCAGGCCCGCGGATGGTCGTCCGGCAGCGTCCGGTCCCGCCAGAACTCGTACAGCCCGGCCATGGCCATGACGGAGCCGTCGACCGGGGTCACGAAGTACGGCTGCTTGCGCGGCCGCTTGCGCTTCCCCTGCTCCTCCAGCTGCCGCTCCCCCGAGGCGGTGACCCACTCGTAGTAGCCGTCGGCGGGCAGCAGACAGCGCCGTGAGGCGAAGGGGCGGCGGTACGAGGGCTTCTCGTGCACCGTCTCCGCCCGCGCGTTGATCATCTTCACGCCGGTGTCCGGTGTCTTGGCCCAGGACGGGACCAGCCCCCACTTCAGCGCCCTCAACTGGCGAACCGGGCTCGGGTCGTCGGCGTCCTTGAGGGGGCGCTCGAGCACCGCGTACACGTCCTTGGTGGGCGCGACGTTCCAGTCCTGGGCCAGCGTCTCCTCCGGCTCCCACTTCTGCACCCCGAAGAGGCCGACGAGGTCCTCGGGCTTCCGGCTCGCTGCGTATCGACCGCACATAGGTGCCACACTGCCACGACGCCCGGGCCCGCTGACGCCGGGCCGAGGAAACCGAGCGGCGGAGAAGAACGTACTGAACAACGTACGGACCGACGTGACAGCTTCAAGACGGACGCGAGGAGCCTCCCGCACATGGACAGCACGAACGCCGCCGATCTGTGGGACCGCGTCGTCGGCACCCAGCCGGACCCCACCACCTGGCTGGTCGCCGCCACCGGGCTCGTCGCGCTCTCCGTCGTGGTGTCGCAGACCGCCTGGCGGATCGCCCGCAACGCCATCACCATCGCCCACGAGGGCGGCCACGGCCTGGTGGCGCTGCTCAGCGGCCGGCGGCTGGACGGCATACGGCTGCACTCGGACACCTCGGGGCTGACCGTCTCGCGCGGCAAGCCCACCGGCCTCGGCATGATCCTCACCGCGGCCGCCGGGTACACCGCGCCGTCGCTGCTGGGGCTCGCCGGGGCGTGGCTGCTGGCGGCGGGCCACATCACCGCGCTGCTGTGGGGAACCACGGCCCTGCTCGCCGCGATGCTCATCATGATCCGCAACGCGTACGGCGTGCTGACCGTTGTCGTCTCCGGGGGCGCCTTCTTCCTGGTGTCCTGGCTGACCGAGCCGGACGTCCAGGCGGCCTTCGCGTACGTCGTGGTGTGGTTCCTGCTGCTGGGCGGCGTCCGCCCGCCGTTCGAGCTGCAGCGCAAGCGCCGCTACTCGGGGGCGTACGACTCCGACCCCGACCAGCTGGCCCGGCTGACCAACGTCCCGGCCGCGGTCTGGCTGCTGCTCTTCCACGTCGTCTCGCTGAGTTCGCTGATCGGCGGCGGCCGCTGGCTGCTGGGGGTATGACCGCGAAGCGTTTTGACCGAATTTCGCTGTTTTTGATCGAGAATTCCACTCTCGGCGAGCCACTAAAGTGAGAGCCATGACCGGCATTGAGACCTCCTCGGGCGCGCACACCGCCCTCTGGCCCGCTCCGCTCGCCGACGGAGCGGTCGACGCGACCGTCACCGTGCCCGGATCCAAGTCGGTCACCAACCGCGGCCTGATCCTGGCCGCGCTCGCCGCCGAGCCCGGCTGGCTGCGCCGCCCGCTGCGCTCCCGCGACACCCTCCTGATGGCCGAGGCGCTGCGCGCCCTCGGCGTGGGGATCGAGGAGACGGTGACCGACCGCTCCCCCGGCTCCCTGGGCGCCCCGGGCTCCGCGGGCGGCGGCGAGGCGTGGCGGGTCATCCCGGCGGGCCTGCACGGCCCCGCCACCGTGGACGTCGGCAACGCCGGCACGGTGATGCGCTTCCTGCCGCCGGTCGCGGCGCTGGCCGACGGCCCGGTCCGGTTCGACGGCGACCCGCGCTCCCACGAGCGCCCGCTGCACGGCGTGATCGACGCGCTGCGCGCGCTCGGCGCCCGGATCGACGACGACGGGCGCGGCGCGCTGCCGATGACCGTGCACGGCGGCGGGGCGCTGGACGGCGGCCCGGTGCAGGTCGACGCCTCCTCCTCCTCGCAGTTCGTCAGCGCCCTGCTGCTGTCCGCGCCGCGCTTCAACCAGGGCGTGGAGCTGCGCCACGTGGGCGCCGCGCTGCCCTCGCTGCCCCACATCCGGATGACCGTCGACATGCTGCGGGCCGCGGGCGCCGCCGTGGACGCCCCGGAGGCGGGCGGCGAGCCGAACGTGTGGCGGGTGGCGCCCAGCGCCCTGCTGGGCCGCGACCTGGTGGTCGAGCCCGACCTGTCCAACGCGGCGCCGTTCCTGGCGGCCGCCCTGGTCACCGGCGGCCGGGTGACGATCCCCGACTGGCCGGAGCGCACCACCCAGCCCGGCGACGCGCTGCGCCGGATCTTCACCGACATGGGCGGCTCCTGCGAGCTCACCGACGCCGGCCTGACCTTCACCGGCACCGGCCGGATCACCGGCATCGACGCAGATCTGCACGAGGTGGGCGAGCTGACCCCGGTGATCGCGGCGGTGGCGGCGCTGGCCGACTCCGAGTCCTCGCTGCACGGCATCGCGCATCTGCGGCTGCACGAGACCGACCGGCTGGCGGCCCTCGCCAAGGAGATCAACGAGCTGGGCGGCGATGTCACCGAGACCGCCGACGGGCTGCGGATCCGCCCGCGCCCGCTGCACGGCGGGGTCTTCCACACCTACGAGGACCACCGGCTGGCCACGGCCGCCGCCGTCATCGGCCTGGTCGTCGAGGGCGTCCAGGTGGAGAACGTGGCCACCACGGCCAAGACCCTGCCCGACTTCCCCGGGCTGTGGACCGGCATGCTCGACGCGGCGACGGCCCCCGCGCGGAGAGCCTGAGGCGCGCCCGCCATGCGCCGCTACGGCAAGCACACCGACGAGGACGACGTCCGGGTCCGCCCCAACCGCAGGGGCAACCGCCCGCGCACCAGCATCCGCCCCAAGCACGAGGACGCCGCCGAGGGCTTCGTGGTGACCGTCGACCGCGGTCGGCTGACCGTCCTGGTCGAGGACCGCACGATCACCGCCATGAAGGCCCGCGAGCTGGGCCGCAAGGGCGTGGTGGTCGGGGACCGGGTGGCGGTCGTCGGGGACCTGTCGGGCGCCAAGGACACCCTGGCGCGGATCGTCCGCGTCGAGGAGCGCTCGTCGGTGCTGCGCCGTACCGCCGATGACGACGACCCCTTCGAGCGGGTCGTCGTGGCCAACGCCGACCAACTGGCCATCGTCACCGCGCTCGCCGATCCGGAGCCGCGCCCGCGGCTGATCGACCGCTGTCTGGTCGCCGCCTTCGACGCCGGTCTTTCCCCGCTGCTGGTCCTCACCAAGTCCGACCTCGCCCCGGCGGAATCCCTCCTGGAGTCCTACGGGCCCCTCGGCGTCCCCTATGTCGTCACCAACCGCGAGGAACTCGCCGACGGCGCCGCGGCCGACCGGGTGCGCGAGCGGCTCACGGACAAGATGACGGTCTTCGTCGGGCATTCGGGTGTCGGCAAGACGACTCTGGTCAACGCCCTGGTGCCGGACCGCAAGCGGGCCACCGGCCGGGTCAACACGGTCACCGGCCGCGGCCGGCACACCACCACCTCCGCGCTCGCGCTGCCGCTGCCCGACGGCGACGGCTGGGTCATCGACACCCCGGGCGTACGGTCCTTCGGACTGCACCACGTGGACCCCGCGCGGGTCATCCACGCCTTCCCGGACCTGGAGCCGGGCACCGAGGGCTGCCCGCGCGCCTGTAGCCACGACGAGCCGGACTGCGCGCTCGACCAGTGGGTCGCCGACGGCCACGCCGACCCGGCCCGGCTGTACTCGCTGCGGCGGCTGCTGGCGACGCGCGAGCGGCGCGAGGGCGACTGACCCGCGGCTGACCCGCCGACCCGCCGACCCGCCGACGGACGGTGACGTTTGCCACCCACCGCGGGCGGTAAATGGATAATCACACGATCGAGGCGGAAGCAGCCGACACCGGCGCGGGAGGACTTGTATGGCGTGGCTGCTGGTCGTGGTCGCCGGGCTACTCGAAACGGGCTTCGCCGTCTGCCTCAAGCTCTCGCACGGCTTCACCAGGCTGTGGCCGACGATCGCCTTCTGCGCCTTCGCGCTGGGCAGCTTCGGCCTGCTGACGCTCTCTCTGAAGAAGCTGGACGTGGGTCCGGCGTATGCGGTGTGGACGGGTATCGGGGCGGCCGGGACCGCGATCTACGGCATGGTCTTCCTGGGTGACCTGGTCTCCACGCTCAAGATCGTCTCCATCACGCTGGTGATCGTCGGCGTGATCGGGCTCCAGCTCTCCGGCTCGGCGCACTAGTCGCACTGGGTGCACTGGGCGCACTGGGCCTGCTGGGCGCGCCGGGCTCACTCGGCGCACTAGGTCAGCGCCCCGCGCACCAGGCTCTCCACCTCGCTCTCCCTCCGCTCCTCCGCCACCGGCGCGACCACGTACGACAGCGCCAGGCGCGCGGCCGTCTCGCAGGCCCGGTCCAGCTCCGCCGCCCCGTCCTGCGGCCAGTCGCCCGCCAGCAGGCGCACCGCGCGATCCCTGACCTGCCCCAGGAGTTCGACGGGCGAGGGCAGTGGGTCGGGGCCGCCCCCGCGCCGGGGCGGGCGGGCCGCGGCGCGTACGGGCGAGGGGAGCCGCTCGTTCCAGCAGCCGGTGAGCACCGCCCGCACCAGGGGGTTGGCGGCCGCGGCCCGTACGGTCCAGCCCGCCGCGGCCGCCAGCCGCTCGTTCGGGGCGACGGCGCCGGAGGCCCCGGACAGCGCCCGTTCGACGCCGGTCAGATACGCCTCGGCCTCGCGGCGCACCAGAGCGCGCGCGAGGCCGTCCTTGCTGCCGAACTCGTTGTAGAGCGTCTGCCGCGAGACCCCGGCCGCCATGGCCACATCGACCATCCGGACCCCCGCCCACGGGCGCTCGGCGAGCGCGGTGAAGGCCGCGTCGAGCAAGGATTCACGTGCTGCGGGCATCGTCGCCTCCCAGGCCATGCGTCCGTCTTGGGCGGCACGTGCGGACAGAATTGACGCACCGCCAGGTGGTGTCAATAGCTCCGGCGTGCGCCCCGGGCGCCCCCGTCCGGCCGCCGTCGTGTGGATCGGCCGATTCCGTGTCGATACTGTTCGGCCATGCCCGACTACCACGATGACCTGCGGCTCGCCCACGTACTCGCCGATACCGCCGACGCCGCCACCATGGAGCGATTCAAGGCGCTCGACCTCAAGGTCGAGACGAAACCCGATATGACGCCGGTGAGCGAGGCCGACAAGGCCGCCGAGGAACTGATCCGCACCTCGCTGCAGCGCGCCCGGCCGCGGGACGCGGTGCTGGGCGAGGAGTTCGGCAGCGAGGGCAGCGGGCCGCGCCGCTGGGTCGTGGACCCGATCGACGGCACCAAGAACTATGTGCGCGGGGTGCCGGTGTGGGCCACGCTGATCGCGCTCATGGAGCGCGGCGAGGGCGGCGACCGGCCGGTGGTCGGGGTGGTGTCGGCGCCGGCGCTCGGCCGCCGCTGGTGGGCGGCCGAGGGCCTGGGGGCGTACACCGGCCGGAGCCTGTCCTCCGCGACCCGGCTGGCGGTGTCGCGGGTGGCGCGGCTGGAGGACGCGTCGTTCGCGTACTCCTCGCTGAGCGGCTGGGAGGAGCGCGGCAGGCTGAACGGCTTCCTGGAACTGACGAGGGCCTGCTGGCGGACGCGCGGCTACGGCGACTTCTGGCCGTACATGATGGTGGCCGAGGGGTCGGTGGACATCTGCGCCGAGCCGGAGTTGTCGCTGTGGGACATGGCGGCGAACGCGATCATCGTGCAGGAGGCGGGCGGCCGCTTCACGGGGCTCGACGGGGTACCGGGGCCGCTCAGCGGTGACGCGGCGGCGTCGAACGGCCTGCTGCACGACGAACTGCTGAGCCACCTAGGCGGTTAGGAACCACCCTGGGCGGGGACCGGCTCGTACGGTCCGGGGCACGGGGGCGCGGCATGCGGCGGATCGGCTTCCGCGCGCCCCTTGTGAGCGCCCACGCCCTCATGTGAGCATGTGAATCCGCGCGCTTGTGAACTTGTGCATCCCAGCAGCGCGTCTGTGCCATGAGGAGTCGCAGCAAGGACCCACCGTCGCAGTAAGGATTCACCAAGGAGGGCTCATGACCCTGTCCCCGCCCATGTTCGTCCGCGACGCCATGAGCTCGGTCGTCCTCACCATCGGCCCCGCCCATACGCTGCGTCAGGCCGCCCGGTTGATGTCCGCCCGGCGGGTGGGCTCGGCGATCGTGCTGGACCCGGACACCAGCGGGCTCGGCATCCTGACCGAGCGCGACGTCCTCAACTCGCTGGGCGCGGGCGAGGACCCGGACCGCGAGCGGGCCCACGCCCACACCACCTCCGACGTCGTCTTCGCCGCCCCGCAGTGGACGCTCGACGAGGCGGCGCACGCGATGGCCCGGGGCGGCTTCCGGCACCTGATAGTCCTCGACGCGGGCGACCCCGTGGGCGTGGTGTCGGTGCGCGACATCATCCGCTGCTGGACCGGCGCGCGGCGGCCCGCGCCGGCGCTCGCGGGGTGAACCCGGCGCCCGGGCGTGGGAGGGGTTTGGACGCCGTCTAAGTCAAGAAGACATGGAGAGTGATACCGGTTCTGATCATGGACCGGCCCACTGCTACCCTTGCCTTATCTGACTGATAGGTGAATGGGCATGAGCGACCTTCTCGAACGACTCCGGGGACGCGGCTGGCGGCTGACGGCCCAGCGGCGTGTCGTCGCCGAGGTCCTCGACGGGGACCACGTGCACTACACCGCCGACGAGGTACACGCCCTGGCGACCGAGCGCCTGCCGGAGATCTCCCGCGCGACCGTGTACAACACCCTCGGCGAGCTGGTTTCGCTCGGCGAGGTGATCGAGGTCAGCACGGACGGGCGGGCCAAACGGTACGACCCCAACGCCCACCACGCGCACCAGCACCTGGTGTGCGCCTCATGCGGCACCATCCGCGACGTCCACCCCTCCGGCGACCCGCTGGCCGACCTCCCGGCGGAGGAGCGCTTCGGCTTCGCGATCTCCACGGTCCAGGTCACCTACCGCGGGCTCTGCCCGGCCTGCGCGAGCGCCTGAGCACACCGCCCCGAAGGACGCTGATCGCACCGCCGGAAAGGCCCGGGTGCCACGCCCAAGGCCCGGAGGCTGCACGAAGGGCCCGGATCCTGGAGGATCCGGGCCCTTCGCCTTGGTAGCGGGGACAGGATTTGAACCTGCGACCTCTGGGTTATGAGCCCAGCGAGCTACCGAGCTGCTCCACCCCGCGTCGATGTGACGCAATAGTAACCACACGTCGACGGCTGGGGCAAATCGCGAGAACAGGGCCCGCTGGTCCCGGGGCGCAGGGCGCGAGGGCGGGGGCGCGGCTCAGGCCGTCAGCTCCTGCTGGAGGGCGTCCCGCAGCCGCGCCGCGCGCTCGGCGACCTCCGCCGGGCCCAGCTCGACGGCCCGGGCGCACCAGCGCTGGCCCTCGGAGAGCGCGCCCCGGCGGGCCGCGAGCAGCGCCAGCCGCAGGGCGGCCCGGCCGTGGCCCGCCTCGGCCGCGCGGGTCCACCACAGGGCGGCCTCCGGCTCGCTGCCCTCGCGGGCGAGCAGCAGGCCCAGGTTGAAGGCGCCGTTGCTGCTGCCGGCCTCGGCTGCCTCGCGGTACCAGCGCGCGGCCTCCACCACATCGCCCCGGCCCGCCGCGAGCATCCCCATGCGCACCTGGGCGCGCCGGTGTCCCTGCCGGGCGGCGCGCTCGTACCACTCCTCGTACTCCGGCACGACCGGCTCCATCTCGGCGCGCCCGAGGGAGCCGCGCGGGCAGGCCCCGTCGGCGGAGGGCCGGTCCAGCAGCGCGCCCAGCCGGAAGGCGGCCTCCGCGCTGCCGCCCCCCGCCGCGCAGCGCAGGTGGCGCTCGGCCTCGCGGTCGTCGCCCTCGCGCAGCAGGGCGATGCCGACCTGCAGCGCGGCCTCGGTGTGCCCGGCGGCGGCGGCCCGCTCGTACCACTGCTGCGCGGCCCGCTCCTCTCCCCGCCCGGCGTGCAGGATGCCCAGGTTGAACGCGGCGTCCACGCTTCCGGCCTCGGCGGCCTTGGAGAACCACGGCTCGGCGCCGGCCGCGTCACCGCGCTGCAGCAGCATGACGGCCACGGCGTTGGCGGCCTCGCGGTGCCCGGCGTAGGCGGCGCGGCGGTACCACTGCTCGGCCTGCGCGGTGCGGCCCTGCTCGGCGCAGAGCAGCCCCAGGTTGTACGCGCCGTTGATGTCCCCGGCGTCCAGGGCGGTGCGGTACCAGCGCTCGGCGGTCTGGGTCTCGCCGCGGTCGGCGTGCAGCGCGCCCAGCGCGTTGGCCGCGTTGCCGTCGCCCTCCTGGGCGGCGCGGTGCCACCAGACGGCGGCGCTGTCGGTGTCGCCCGCGTCGCGCAGCAGGAAGCCGAGCGCGCAGGCCGCGCGGGGCTCGCCGTCCTTGGCGGACGTCAGGTACCAGCGGCCCGCCTCCTGGGTCTCGCCGCGCTTCTCCAGGAGCGTGCCGAGGTGCAGGGCGGCGCGCCGGTGGCCGCGCGCGGCGGCCTGGCGGTACCACTTCTCGGCCTCCGACTCGGCGCCGGGACCGGCGCGGCCTCGGGCGGCCTCGCCCTCGCGCTTGTCCAGGATGCGGGCGAGGCGGTACGAGGCCTCGCGGTGGCCGCGCTCGGCGGCGGCCCGGAACCAGCGCTCGGCGCCGATGTCGCTGCGGTGCTCCAGCAGGTCGCCGAGGGCGTACGCGCCCAGGGTGTGGCCGGACTCGGCGGACTGGCGCAGCCAGTACTCGGCGGCGGGCTCGTCCCCGCGCTCGCGGTGGTGACGGCCGAGGGCGTGGGCCGCGGCGGCGGACCCCGCGACGGCGGCGACGCGCCACCAGCCGGCCGCCTCCTCCGCGTAGCCGCGCTGGTGGAGGAGGACGCCGAGGTTGTTGGCCGCGGCGCGGTCGCCGGCCGCGGTGGCGGCGCGCAGATGGGGCTCGGCGCCGTCGAGGTCGCCGCGGCGCAGCAGCAGCGCGCCCAGGGCGCTCATCGCCGCGATGTCGCCGGACTCGGCGGCCCGGCGGTGCCGGGTCTCTTCCTCGGCATCGTCGTGCGACTGCGCAAAACGCCCTGTCTCCAACAGACTGACCCTGTCCCCCATAAATTCCATCGTGGCATCACCTGCAACCCGGGTACACCTTGGTATACCCCAGCCGATGAGGTCACTTCAGCGTTTTGTCGACATGCCCACAGAGAGACAACCCAAACGCTTGTATCGCGATTCCTTGGGTGGACGCCCCGGTGGACACACGACAAGGCCCGGATCCTTGCGGATCCGGGCCTTGTCTGTCAGTAGCGGGGACAGGATTTGAACCTGCGACCTCTGGGTTATGAGCCCAGCGAGCTACCGAGCTGCTCCACCCCGCGCCGTTGTGCCTCTACGTTACCACGGCGCGGAGTGGTGGCCGCTCAGGCGTTCGCCCGAGCGACCCGGGAGGCCTGGGCCGCCCGGGCAGCGCCTCAGCTGCCTTCTCGCCGGGCCTTGTCGTCCGGGGCCTGGTCCTGCTTCTGGTCCGGCTGCTCGCCGTCCTGGCTCTGGCCCTTCTTCCCGGCGCCGTTCTCCTGGGCCTTGGCGGCCCGGTCCAGGGCGTCCTTGAGGGCCTGCTGGGCCTTGCCGTAGGCCTCCCAGTCCTGCGGGTCCTTCTTGAGCGCGTCCTGGGCGTCCTCGTACGCCTTCTCGGCGTCCTTCAGGGCCTGCTCCACGGTCGAGTCACCGGCCGGCGGCTTGGCCGTGTCACCACCGCCGCCATCGCCACCGTTGTCCTGGCCGCCGTTGTCCTGCCCGCCGTCCTGGCCGTCACTCGGGGCGTCCGATGGCTCGCTCTGGCCGAAGACCACGTCCAGCGCCTTGCTGAGCGAGCTCTCGAAGGCCGTCTTGTTCCCGTAGCTGACCAGCACCTGCCGCAGCAGCGGAAGGTCGGTACTGGCGCCGCGCAGATAGACCGGCTCGACGTACAGCAGGCCGTCCCCGAGCGGGACGGTGAGCAGATTGCCGTACTCGATCTCCGAATCGCCTCTCTTGAGGATGTTGAGCTTTCCGGCGATCTGGTCATCGGAGTTGAAGTTGGCCTGCACCAACTGAGGGCCTGGCACACCGGTGTCGGACGGCAGTTTGAGAATTCTGATCTTGCCGTAGCTGCTGCTCTCCGAGTCCGCGTCCACCGCCACGAACGCGCCGAGGTTGTCCCGGCCCTTGGGGGTGAGCGTGGTCGTCAGCGAGAAGGTCTGCTCCTTCTGGTCCGGCATCCGCATGCTCAGGTAGTACGGCGGCACGGAGTTGCCCTTGTTGGTCGGGTCGTCCGGGACCTGCCACACCTCACTGCCGCTGTAGAACGTCACCGGGTTGGTGACGTGGTAGCGGGTGAGCAGCTCGCGCTGCACCTTGAACAGGTCCTGCGGGTAGCGCAGGTGCTGCATCAGGTCGTCGCTGATCGCGCTCTTCGGCTTGACCGTGCCCGGGAACGCCTTCTTCCAGGTCTTCAGCACCGGGTCCTTGGTGTCCCACTCGTAGAGCGTGACCTTGCCGTCGTAGGCGTCGACGGTCGCCTTCACCGAGTTCCGGATGTAGTTGACCTTGTTCTGCTGCGCGACCACCGACCGCTCGCCGTCGCTGTCGTTGAGCGAGTCGGCCGTCGTGTCGCCCAACGTCGTCCGGGACGCGTACGGATAGCCGTCCGTCGTCGTGTAGGCGTCGATTATCCACTTGATCCGGCCGTCGACCACCGCCGGGTAGGCGTCGCCGTCGATGGTCAGCCACGGCGCGACCGCCTCGACGCGCTCCTTGGGCGTGCGGTTGTACAGGATCCGCGAACCGTCCCCTATGGCCCCGGAGTACAGGATCTGGGGCTCGCTGAAGGTGAGCGCGTAGGCGGCGCGGGTGATCGGGTTGGACAGCTTGACGCCGCTGTCACCCTGGTAACGGTAGGTCTTCTCACCCTTGTCGGTGGAGCGGTCGAGCTCCTTCTGCGGTCCGCCGACGATCGAGTACTGGGTGGTCTTCTCGCCGTAGTAGATCCGCTGCTCGTACGGCGGGAGCTGGCCCTTGGCGGGCAGGTCCTCCTCTATGAAGTCCGGCGCGCCGCGCCGGGTCTTGGAGGTCGTGGTGCCCTTGGCCGCGACCACGCCGTACCCATGGGTGTACTTGAAGTGGTCGTTGATCCAGTTGTGCTCGGGGATGCCGCTCGCGTTCAGCTCGCGCAGACCGATGACGGTGTCCTGCTCCTTGCCGTCCTTGGTCTTGTAGCGGTCCACGTCCAAGGTGTGGGGGAAGCCGTAGTAGTCCTTGACCTTCTGGAGCTGCTGGAAGGTCGGTGAGACCACGTTCGGGTCGAGCAGCCGCAGGCTCGCCGTGGTCTCGGCCTCGGCGCGCAGCTTCTTGCGGTCCGCGTCCTTGGGCGCCTCGCCCTTGTAGTCCGTCACCTCGGAGTCGTCGAGGCCGTACGCCTTGCGCGTGGCCTCGATGTTCTTCTCGATGTACGGCGCTTCCTTGGCCTGCTCGTTGGGCTGGACCTGGAACTTCTGCACGATCGCCGGGTAGAGCCCGCCGATCAGGATCGCCGACAGCACCATCAGACCGAAGCCGATGACGGGCAGCTGCCAGGTGCGCCGCCACAGTGTGGCGAAGAACAGCACGGCGCAGATCACCGCGATGCAGAACAGGATCGTCTTCGCGGGCAGATAGGCGTGGGCGTCCACATAGCGCAGACCCGTCCAGCTGCTCGTCGCCTTGAAGTCGCTCGACTTCACCGCCAGGCCGTACCGGTCGAGCCAGTACGCCACGGCCTTGAGGGCGACGAAAACGCCCAGCAGCACCGACAGATGGCCGGTGGCGGCGCCGGTCGCGCGGGCGCCCGGGCTGGTGACGCGCAGCCCCCCGTACAGGTAGTGCACCAGGGCGGCGGCGACCAGCGACAGCACCGTCGCCGCGAAGCCGAAGCTCAGCAGGAAGCGGTACCAGGGCAGATCGAAGGCGTAGAACGACACGTCCTTGTGGAACTGCGGATCCTGCTGGTGGAACGGCACCCCGTTGACCCACAGCAGCCAGGTGCGCCACTGGCCGGACGCGGACGCGCCCGCGATCAGCCCGACCAGGACGGTGACCGCCAGCAGCACCCACTTCTTGTAGGGCGCGATGCCCATGCGGTAGCGGTCCAGGCTCTGCTGCTCCAGCGACATCGCGCTCAGCGGCGGCCGCAGCCGGTGCGCCAGCCAGATGTTGATCCCCACGGCCAGGGCCATCAGGAAGCCGAAGACGAAGAACAGTCCGATCTTGGTCCACAGGGTGGTGGTGAAGACCGAGGAGTAGTGGACCGAGCGGTACCAGAGCCAGTCGGTCCAGTACCCCGCGAACATGACGAAGAGCATGGCCAGCACGGCCAGCACACCCAGGGTCATGAGCAGGGTCCGGGCTCGCCGGGACGGTCGGCCGACTCTGATCCGCGGCCCCGTCGGGCCTCCGCCGCGGTCCGGCATCTGGAAAGCCAAGGTGCGCACCTCGAAGTTCGCTGTCGACTGAGCGGGTCCGGACAGTAGGACCCAATGGAGCAACTTACTCAGGCTTTACTCAGTTCCCGTTTCCGGGTCCGATCAGGGCACGATATGACCCATGTCGAACGTTCCCCCGCCCTCCGGGCCCCTGGCCGCCAATCCGCTGACCCGCGCCGTGCTCGAGATCGACGAGTACGCCTCGGGGCTCGGCTGGGACCGCCCGGCCCGCCTCTTCGCCCTCGTCGACACCGCGCGCCTGCGCGAGCAGGAGCCGGGCCTCGCCGCCCAGCTCGGGCTCGACGAGGAGGCCGACGCCGGCGCCGCGGCCTCGCTCACCCCCATCGAGCAGGACGAGCTGCCCGCCGGCACCCCCCTGGACGAGTTCCTGGCCACCATCGCCTGGCCCGACGCGGTCACCGGCTGCGCGCTGACCGTCGAGCGTCTGATGCTGCCGCCGTCCGCCGAGGGCTCCGTGCCCGACGGCCTGGACGAGAAGCAGCTCGCCGCGTGGGTCGCGAAGCACCCGGAGCGCCAGGAGGTCCGCATGACGGTCGCGGTGCTGCGGGACGGGTCGCGGGAGGCGGCGGTGCGGCTGCGCGAGAAGGACTCGCCCACCGAGGTGCTCACCGGCGCCGGCCTGGTGCCTGGGCTGGCGGAGGCGCTGTCCGCCACCTTCGCCGAGTGACCGCGGCGGGGCGGTGCGACCGCCCCGCGCTCACCGGCCCCGGGGAGACCGGACCCGGGGAGACCGGACCCGGGGAGGCGGAGCCCGGGGAGACCGCTCCGGGTGGACCGACCCCGGGTAGACCGGCCCAGGGAAACCCGCCCCGGTCCGCCGGGGCGCCGGGCGCCGCCGCTCAGCCCTTGGCGCACTTGGGCAGGGCCGCGGTGTCCCCGGCGCGGATCTGCTTCAGCGCCTTCAGCGCCCCGTCGAGGGTGTGCACCTTGACCAGCGTGAGGCCGTCGGGCACATCCGCGGCGGCCGCCTTGCAGTTCTCCTGCGGTGTGAGGAAGTACCGCGCGCCCTCCTTCCGCGCGCCGATGGTCTTCATCTGGATCCCGCCGATCGGGCCGACGAGACCCTTCTCGTCGATCGTGCCCGTGCCCGCGATGAACTTCCCGCCGGTCAGGTCGCCCGGCGACAGCCGGTCCACGATCCCCAGCGCGAACATCAGCCCGGCGCTCGGCCCGCCCACGTCCGCCAGCTTGATGTCGATCTTCAGCGGGAAGGTGTAGTCGACCCCGGCCTGGATGCCGACGATCGCCCGGCCGTCCTCCGCCTTCGCGGTGGTGACGGTGACCGTCTTCTGCCGCGTGGGCTCCTGGTTCCTCCGCTCGGCCGCGGCCGCCTCCTTGGCCGGGACGAGCGAGAAGGAGACCTTCTCCCCCGGCTTGTGCTTGGTGATCAGCTTGGCCACGTCCTCGGGCCCGCGCACCGCCGTGCCGTCCACCGCCTTGATCACATCGCCCGCGTGCAGCCGGCCCTGGGCGGGCTTGTCCCGCTGCACCACGGCCACGATCACATGGGACGTGACCTTCTTGCCCAGCGCCCTGAGCGCCGCCACCTTGGCGCTCTCCTGGGACTGGGTGAACTCCTCGGCGTTCTCCTGGCTCACCTCGTCCGGCGTCTTGTCGTCCGGGTAGAGGGTGCTGTGCGGCACCACCACGTCGTCGTGGGCCAGCCAGCCGTAGACCGCCTCGACGAGGTTCATCTTGTACTCGGAGCCGGTGACGCGCACCGTCGTCATGTTCAGATGCCCGCCGGTGCCCTCGCAGCCCTTCTGGCCGGAGATCTGCAGCACGCACTCGCCCTGGTGGGTACCCAGCGTGTTGTAGCTCGGCCCCGGCGACATCTCCGCGTACGGCACCGGCATGAGCGCCCCTGCGCAGAGCAGCGCGATCAGCATCAGGAGGGAGGCGAGCATCGTCGCAGTGCGGCGTGGCATGGAACGACAGTACGGGACGCGTGTGTCAGTCCACCGCCCGGGCCGCCCGTCCGAGCCGGCGACGCCTAGGCCGCATCCGAATCGGAATGCGCGCGCTCCATCGCCTCACGGAACCGTGCGTACCCGGCGAGCTCGGCGACGTCCCCGGTCTTGCGGGTGCGCAGGGCCCAGCCCGAATAGAGCACGGCGGCCAACGCGGCGAGAACCGGAATGAGCAACCACAGAAGCACACCCACGGCGGCCTCCCATCCCCTGACACAACCGCGACTGACAGATGAGCAGATTAATCCTCCGCCTGGTCAACGCTCGCGGCAGGGTACGGGTTACGCAATCGGAGGACACCCTTCCGGGTTACCCCGCGCTCCCCCGCGAAGCCCTATACGCCCACCCATTCCTCCGTACCGTCCGTGAAGGTCTGGTGCTTCCAGATGGGGACCTCGCTCTTGAGGTCGTCGATCAGGCGGCGGCACGCCTCGAAGGCCTCGGCGCGGTGCGGGCAGGACACCGCCACGACCACCGCCAGGTCCCCCACCGCGAGGTCCCCCACCCGGTGCACCGCGGCGAGCGCCCGCACCGGGAAGTCCGCCGCGACCTTCTCCGCCACCCGGCGCAGCTCCGCCTCGGCGGTGGGGTGGGCGGAGTAGCCGAGGGCGCCCACGTCGGCGCCTCCGTCGTGGTCGCGCACCGTGCCGACGAACAGCGCGGTGCCCCCGGCCGAGGCGTCGCCGACCGCCCCGAACACCTCGTCGACGGACAGGGGGATGTCACGGATCGCGAGCAGGCGGATCGGATCGGCGGCCGCGAGCTCACCCGGATGGTCGTGCGTACGTCCCATGCGCCCCATCGTGCCCCACCGCACTCCCTCCGCGGAATGCCGGATCGCGGAACGCGGCTTCCGCTCAGGCCCTGCGGCGCGCCTTACGGGCGCGGCGGACGATCGCCGCGGTGCCCACCAGGGCCACCGTGGCGCCGGCGGCGCCCAGCGTGGTGGCGTCCTTGCGGCCGAGCCGCCGCCCGGCGAGCGTGTGACGGCCGGAGACCTCCTCCAGCAGCTCGGCGAGGACCTCCTCGTTCGTCCACCGCGGCCGCCAGCCCGCCTCGTGCAGCCTGCTGCCGCTGACCGCCCAGGGGTGCATGGTGTACGCCAGGTCGCCCGCCGGGGACGGGGTGAGGCCCAGCCGGTGCAGCCGGGAGGCCGCGCCCAGCGCGACCGCCGAGGGCAGTTCCATGCGCCGGATGCCCGACAGCTCCTCGACCTCCTCCTGCTCCAGCCAGCCGTCGCAGCCGACCGCCAACTCGCCCTCGACCTTCTCCAGGGCGGCGTACTCCAGCGCGCTGACCAGGTCCTCGACATGGCAGAACTGCCAGGTGGGCCGGGAGCCGGCGACCACCAGGAGGCGCGGTGACTCGAAGTAGCGGGTGAGCGCGGTGTCGGTGCCGCCGACCAGGATGGCGGGGCGTACGACGGTGACGTTCAGGCCGGGGTGGGCCCGGGGCGCCCGCTCGGCGAGCCGCTCGATCTCCAGCAGGTCCCCCACGCCGGTGGCCTCCGCCGTGGCGCGCAGCTCGGCGTCCTCGGCGAGCGGCACGTCGTTGTCGGGCAGCGCCCCGTAGACCATCGCGGAGGTGCACAGCACCACGCGGCGCACCCCGGCGGCCGCGGCGGCGGTCAGGACGGTCTGGGTGCCGCGCACGTTGTAGGCCGTACGGGCGGCCGGGTCGGTGCCCAGGTCGAGGTCGACGGCCAGGTGGACGACGGCGTCGGCGCCGCGCAGCTTCTCCGCGATAGCCGGGTCGCGCACGTCCAGGACGTGCCATTGCGCCTCGGTCACATCGCCGCGGCGCTCGTCGATGGCCAGGACGTGCTTGATCTCGTCGGATTCGGCGAGCCGCTGCGTGAGCAGGGCTCCGGCGCCCGACGCGGCGCCGGTGACCGCGACGACAGGGCGTCGTGCGGTGCGCGGCGTATCGTTTCGCGCTGCGCGAACTTCTCGGTCTGGGGAACTCACCGGGCGTCTCCAGCGGTTGTCTTCAGTACGCAGCGCACTGACGCATACGTACCAGGTGACGTCCATCCTGCCGCAGGCCCGCTATCAGCGAAGCACCGAGCCCGCAAACCGGCGAGGTGTCTAGGCTGGGTGGTGATGCAAGGGCATTCGCCGCCGGCCCGGGCCGGCGGCCCTACGAGCCGAGGGAACCCGTGAGTGACACCCCATTCGGATTCGGCCTCCCGCCGGAGGAGCCGGACGACGGCGACGACGGCAAGAAGAAGGGCGGCCACGGCGGCAGTCAGGGCCCCGCGAATCCGTTCGGGTTCGGCGCGGGCGGCCCGGGCGGGGAGAACCCGTTCGCGGCGATGTTCGGGTCGCTGAACCCGAGCGACCTGGGCGCGGCCTTCCAGCAGCTGGGCCAGATGCTCTCCTATGAGGGCGGCCCGGTGAACTGGGACATGGCCAAGGACATCGCCCGTCAGACGGTCGCGCGCGGCACCGCCGACGGCACCAAGGACGCGAGCGTCGGCCCCGCCGAGCGCGCCGCGGTCCAGGAGGCGCTCCGCCTCGCCGACCTGTGGCTGGACGGCGTCACCTCGCTGCCCTCGGGTTCGGGCACGGCGGTGGCCTGGAGCCGCGCCGAGTGGGTCGAGGCGACGCTGCCGGTGTGGAAGGACCTGGTGGACCCGGTCGCCGAGCGGGTCGGCGCCGCCATGGGCGATGTGCTCCCCGAGGAGATGCAGGCCATGGCCGGCCCGCTGCTCGGGATGATGCGCTCCATGGGCGGCGCGATGTTCGGCACCCAGATCGGGCAGGCGGTGGGCGTGCTGGCCGGCGAGGTCGTCGGCTCCACGGACATCGGGCTGCCGCTGGGCCCCGCCGGCAAGGCGGCCCTGCTCCCGGTCAACATCGCGGCGTTCGGCTCCGGCCTCGGCGTCCCCGAGGAGGAGGTCCGGCTGTACCTGGCGCTGCGCGAGGCCGCCCACCAGCGGCTGTTCGCGCATGTGCCGTGGCTGCGCTCGCACCTGTTCGGCGCGGTCGAGGGGTACGCCCGGGGGATCAAGGTCGACACGGCGAAGCTGGAGGACGCGGTCGGTCAGCTCGACCCGACCCACCCCGAGCAGCTTCAGGAGGCCCTCCAGCAGGGCATGTTCCAGCCGGAGGACACCCCGACCCAGAAGGCCGCGCTGGCCCGTCTGGAGACCGCTCTGGCGCTCGTCGAGGGCTGGGTGGACGCCGTGGTGCACGCCGCCGCCGCGCCCCACCTGCCGTCCGCCGACGCCCTGCGCGAGACGCTGCGGCGGCGCCGGGCGAGCGGGGGCCCCGCCGAGCAGACCTTCGCCACGCTGATCGGCCTGGAGCTGCGGCCGCGGCGGCTGCGCGACGCCGCGCGGCTGTGGGCCTCGCTGACCGACGCGCGCGGCCTGGACGGGCGCGACGGGCTGTGGGCACACCCCGACATGCTGCCGACCGCCGACGACCTCGACGACCCCGACGGCTTCGTCCACCGCGAGCAGCTGGACTTCTCCGAGCTGGACAAGATGCTCGGCGAGGCCGCGGGCGGAGAAGCCGCGGAGGGCGAGAAGGGCGGCGACAAGGGCGGCGAGGAAGACGGCGGCAAGGGCGAGAGCGGCCGGTGAGTCTCCACGAGGACGCGGCGCGGGTGCTGCGCGAGTGGCCCGCGCCGGACGCCGCCCAGGACCGGCTGCGGCTGGAGTACGGCGACCACCTGGCCACGTACCCGGACGGCGTGTGGAAGGCGTGCCGGGACGGGCACATCACGGCCAGCGCGCTGGTGATCGACCCGTCCCGGGGCCGCGTGCTGCTCACACTCCACCGCAAGTTGAAGATGTGGCTCCAGATGGGCGGCCACTGCGAGCCCGAGGACGCCACCTTGGCGGACGCGGCGCTGCGCGAGGCCACCGAGGAGTCCGGCATCGAGGGGCTGACGCTGCTGCCGACCGGTCCGGTGCGCCTCGACCGCCATCTGACGCCGTGCGCCTGGCATCTGGATGTGCAGTACGCGGCGCTGGCCCCGCGGGACGCGGTGGCGGCGATCAGCGAGGAGTCGCTGGACCTGCGCTGGTTCGGCTACGACGAGGTGGCGGGCGTGGCCGACGGCTCGGTCGCCCGCCTGGTGACCCGTACCCGCGCGCTGGTGTGAGGGAGGCGCGCGGGTACGGCAGACCCGGCCGGCAGGGTGGGCAGCAGCGGCCGTCGGCCGGGCTCAGTTGCTGAAGATGTTGCCCTGGTTCTGCCCGCGGGCGCCCTGCTGGCCCATGCCGAACTGTGCGGCCGCCCCGCCGCCGATCACCGCGTTCTGCGGCGGCAGCAGCTCGCTGGGCTGCACCAGCGCGTAGCCCTGGCCGAGGAAGCTGAGCTCCCAGCCCTCCCCCGTGTTGCCGCGGCGCCGCCACACGCCGCTGGAGTGCGTCTGGGCCTGCATCTGGACCCGCAGCGAGGTGGACCAGGCGACGATGGCGTCCGCGTCCACGTTGACGTACTTGTCGGGAGTGACCTGGAGCATCAGCGGCTGTCCCGAGGTCATCAGGGCGACCTTGCCGTGGCCCGAGATGTTGAGGTTGTACTTCCCCGAGCCGGAGATGCCGTACTGGCTGTCGACCGCGATCGACTCCCAGTGCAGGGTGGAGTCGAGGGCGAGCACATAGGCGCTGTCGACGGTCAGCCCGTCGTGGTCCACGTCCACGATGTGCACGTGCTGGGCCAGGTTGGCCAGGTAGACCGTGCCCTGGCCGGAGCAGCGCATCAGGTCGAGCGCCTCGCCGGTGCGGGCGCGGGCGCGCTGCTGCCCCTGCGTCTGGTACTCGCCGTCGAACTCGATCAGCCCCTGGTAGGCGACCATGCTGCCCTTGCGGGCGAGCACGTCCTGGTGGCCTTCGAGGGCGACCCGCAGCAGCTGCGGGTTCTGGAGCGCGTAGCGGTCCTGGGTCTGGGTCTCGGTGAAGCCGAAAAGCGGGCTCTGCATGATGTGTTCGCTCCCCCTCAGCCCCGGGCCCGGAGCCGGTCAGTGCTGTCCTCGCTGGGCTGGACGACCACGAAGCCCTGCCCGGAGAAGCCGAGCTGGTAGGCCTCGCCGCTGCCCCGGCCGATCAGGGACGACGCCTTGAAGCTGCGCTTCCCCTTGACCTTGAGGTTGGTGGACCAGGCGACCAGCGCGTCGGGGTCGACATAGGTCTCGTCCTCGCCGCGGCCGCAGTCGACGACGATCGGGGTGCCGCGGGAGGTCAGGGCGACCCAGCCGGTGCCGGAGACGCCCACGTTGAACAGGCCCTGCCCGGCGAACTTGGCGATGCCCTTGACCCGCTCCACGCCCCACTGGAGGTGGGCGTCGAAGGCGAGCAGATTGGTCCCGTTGACCGACAGGGAGTCGCCGTTCAGGTTGACGCACACCACGTCCGCGCCGTAGTCGGCGAGGTAGAGCAGGCCGTCGCCGCTGCACCGCATGAGCGGGGCGCCCTCGCCGGTGAGCCACTGGGAGGCCATCTGGCGCACCGCGGGCGGGTTGGGCTCGTACTGGACGAAGCCCTCGTAGGCGACCATCGAGCCGGTGCGGGCGAAGAGGTCCTGGCCGCTTTGCATGGCGACCTTGAGCATGCTGCTGCCGTGGTTCTCCATCCGGGCGGAGACCGGGGCCGGCGCGTAACCGGTGATCAGTTGCTGGTCCATGGCGGTCCCTTTAGACCTCGTAGGGCTGGACGACGATGAAGTTGCCGGGCGCGCCGCGGAACTGGAGGTTCACGGTCTCCCCGCTGTGGCCGGGGTAGGCGTTGCGGCGCAGCCGCACCTGGCTGGAGATGATCACCTGCGAGGCGGCGGACCAGGCGACGATGGCGTTGGAGTCGGCGAAGGTCGTCGGGGTGACCGGCAGCACGACGGGCGTCCCGTGGGTCTTCACGACGACCGTGCCGGTGCCCTGGAACTGCATGGTGAACAGCGCGCCGCCGGGGATCCCGTGGCCCTCGATCCGGCGCACCTCGTGGTGCAGCCCCTCGTCGAAGGCCAGCACGCTCTCGGCGGACACGCAGATCGCGTCGCCCTGTAGCTCGATCGGGTGAAGTTCGGCGGCGTTCTCCGCGAGGAAGACCTGGCCCTGGCCGGAGCAGCGCATCAGTTGCATCTCCTGGCCGGTGGCGTTGCCCACGATCCGGCCGCGGAAGCCCGCGCCCTTGTAGCTGAAGTCGACCTTGCCCTGGTAGAGCACCATCGAGCCCTGGCGGGCGAGGAACGGCTGGCCGCCGGCGCCGAGGTCGGCCCGGATGAGCCGGGGGTTCTGCGGCGTCCAGCGCTGGCCGGTGGGCGCCTCCCGGTACTTGGCGAGCGCGGCCTGGACGCCGGGGGCGGCGCCGCCCTGCGGCTGGCTTGGTTGACCGTACGGGCTCGCG
Source organism: Streptomyces sparsogenes subsp. cuspidosporus (assembly GCF_039532705.1). Classification (NCBI taxonomy): domain Bacteria; kingdom Bacillati; phylum Actinomycetota; class Actinomycetes; order Kitasatosporales; family Streptomycetaceae; genus Streptomyces; species Streptomyces sparsogenes. The sequence continues at coordinate 134,610 of NZ_BAAASD010000021.1, forward strand.
GGCGGCTGGCCGTACGGGCTGGCTGGCGGCTGGCCGTACGGGCTGGCTGGCGGCTGGCCGGGCTGGCCGTAGGGGGCCGGGGCGGGCTGTCCGTACGGGGCGGGGGCGGGGGGCGTCTGTCCGTACGGGGCGGGGGCGGGGGGCGTCTGGGCCGGCGGCTGGCCGAACTGCGGCTGCCGGCCCGGGAACTGGCCCGGCTGGCCCGGCTGACCGGGCGGCGGCACCTGGCCGGGGGGCGCGATCGGCGCGGCGATCGTCGGCGCCCCGTGCACCTGCGGCGCGGCGGGGACTGACGGCGGGGGCGTGCTGCCGGGCGGCGGCGCGAAGCTCTGCGCGGGCGCGGGCTGCGGGGCCTGCGGCGCGGGCGTCGGCTGCGGGGCCTGCGGTGCGGCGGGGGCCGGGGCCGCGCCA